>JAGBWB010000312.1 GCA_017629975.1 Lentisphaeria bacterium | reverse complement strand
TATTAAAACCGGGTTGCCCGGAGATTCCATTGTTAAAAAGATGTGGCAGCAGCGCCCTGCTGCCGGTTGGGGAGTTTTGTAATGCTGGATTGTCTTTCAAAAATTGAAGCCTTTGCCTTGACAGATATGGGCAAAATAAGAAAAAACAACGAGGATGCACTTTTGCTGCTTGCCGAGTCCCAATGTTATGTCGTTTCAGACGGCATGGGGGGCGGCAAGGCGGGCGAAGTGGCAAGTTCCATGATGATCAATGAGATTGAAAGTGTCTTTGCAAAACCCTCAACGATCCCGGCCGAAAGAGAAGGCATGGTCATCAGAAGCGCCTGCAAAGTCAATGAATTGATAAGAGCACATGCCGAGCAGCACAATTACGCCTCCATGGGTGCCACATTTGTCTGTCTGCTCATGGATCCCTGGCATCCGGGCATGGCGACGGTTTTCCACGCAGGCGACAGCCGGGTCTACCGGGTCCGGGAAGAGAAAATCGAACTTCTGACCGAAGATCACACCGTCGCCGCCGCTTCAAAGGTGGATGAAAACCAGCTTGCCCCCATGTTCCGGGGCGTGCTGACCAATGCTTTGGGGACCGGGGCGGAGTTCTTTCTTGAGAGAACCGGCGTGGATGTTCAGGAAAAAGATATCTTTATCATCTGTTCAGACGGTTTGTCCCGGATGATCCCGGACTCTGATATCCTCTATATCTGCAACGCCTTGCAGCGGGAATCCTGCGAAATGGTCTGCTCTGAGCTGGTCAAAGCAGCGCTGGATAACGGTGGCAGGGACAACATCTCTGTGATCGTGGTCAGAATAAACAAAGCAGGCAGCGAATACCAGCCGACTGAAGAAGAAAGTGAAATTGAAGCCGAAGCTCAGGTCAGAAATCTCATGGATCTGAGCGATACTCCGTCAACTGAGGTGTTAAGTGCGTCTGAACTTTACAAAAAACCGTGAGATCCCCATCGCTCTGTTCCGTGCCTGGATCTGCGGCGCAGCAGAAGCTGCTCCGGAGGAGTTCCTGAGAGCAAATCCCGGAATGGTCCCCGGGCTGCTGAAGGCTCCCGGAATGCTGACTCCGGGGAAGATCTCCCGCAGTGAATGGCAGCGGTTTTTGCAGAACTTCTTTATCTCAACTCTTACAGGCCCCCACAGGGAGCTTGCAGAGATCTTTATGCCCCTGACGGCAGAAAGGTCCGCAGAGAGCTCCTGCACGGCGGGGGAACATGTGCTGACCTCCCTTCTGGGGATCGGCAGCAGCGGCTGTGTTTACAAGACCCGTGACGGCAGATGCCTCAAGATTTCCGGACCGGCAAACAAAAGCAGACTGGAAGAGGAGTACAGATGCCTGAAAGAGCTTCATCACCCCCATATTGTCAAAACATACCGTTTCTTCAGCTGCCGTGAGTTCGCCGCTATGGAAATGGAGCTTCTCTCCCCCGGGACCGGCCCTGAGAAAGAGTATATTGAGGCTCTGGAGTACTGCCACGGAAAAGAGATCCTCCACGGGGATATCAGATTGAAAAATCTGGGGGTGGACTCAGAGGGGCGCAGCTGCATCTTTGACTTCGGCAGCGTCCGCACCGCAGGAAGCCGGGAAGAAAAGGAGTCTGAAATCAGAATGTTGAAAAGTGTGCTGCGTTCACCTGCCGCCTGCGGATGGGGCAGAAAAATTTTCAGGGAGGTATCCTCATGCAGATAACATATTGCGACCTTCAGGGCAGTGTTTCAAAACTGGAACTTTCAGGAGCAGGAGGGATCATCGGCTATGAAAAGGGGAACTTCATCACCCTTGATGAAGTCGGTATCTCTGCACTCCACATGCGTCTGACAAGCTCAGAAAACAGACTCTTTGCCGAAGATCTCCAGAGTCTGAACGGTACCTATCTCAATAAAAAACTGCTGACAGAAAAGGTTGAAGTACGCAACGGCGATACACTTCTTGTGGGTATGGTGCTGCTGCAATTTCAAAAGGCCAACAATCTGTGGTTCCTTTCCGCCAGTCGTCAGGACTCCTCACTCTTTGTGGTGGATGAGTACAAACCTGTGATCGACGGCGATGAAAATGACCCCACCGCCGTGACTGTGATCGCCCCCCGGGAGATGCAGGACTCCATTGAAAACGGCGATGTAAAGCCCCTTGACTCCAAAAGTTCCTCGCATCCCAAGAGCCTGCTGCCCGGGGAATACCCCTTTGACTCCCTGCAGGAGCTGGGAGTATACAGACTGGTCAAAAAGATCGGCAAAGGGGGCATGGGCGTGGTCTTTCTTGCCAAACACAAGGTGATGAATACCTACCGGGCAGTGAAGGTGCTGCCCCACTGTGTGAAAGAGGATAACGCAGATATTTTTGAGCGTTTCATGCGCGAAGCAAGGATCGCTTCCGAGTTCCGCCACCCCAACATCGTGGGCGTTATGGATGTGGAAAAAGATCTGAAACAGCAGGTTTCCTACATCGTGATGGAGTTCATTGACGGCGGCACGCTCCGCCGGATCCTGAAAAATCAGAAAACCCTCCCTGAGATCCAGGCGCTCCTTATTGTAAGAAGCGTGGCAGAGGCGCTGAAAGCCATTGCCGCTCACAAGATCGTCCACCGGGATATCAAGCCCGATAATATCATGTTCACCAGATACGGCGAGGTGAAGCTGGCAGATCTGGGCATCGCCAAAAACGAGGAAGAGGATGTGACTCTGACCAGAACCAATATAATGATCGGAACCCCCGCCTACCTTTCTCCGGAACAGATGGAACACCCCAAAGATGTGGATATAAGATCCGACATTTACAGTCTGGGGGCGACCCTTTACGAAATGCTGACGGGAACGCCACCCTACACCGGGAAAAATGCCTACGATCTGATGCGGCGCAGAGCCTTTGAAGCCATTGTTGATCCCCGGAAGAAAAATCCTGAAGTATCGGCAGTGGCGGCAAAGATCGTTATGAAAATGCTCCAGAAAAACCCGGCAAAGCGCTATCAGACGCCCCATGCGCTTCTGGTGGTGCTTGACAGAGTGCTGAGCCGTTACTCCAACTCCGTTGCCCGGAACATCATAAGATCGGCTGTTCTCGGCACGGAACTGCCTTACGGCGTGAAAAAGACAGTGACCTCCGGTGTCTGGCAGGCGCTGGACTTCATGCTTTTCTGTTTCCGGCAGAGTCTTCCCGGCTCCCGGAGCGCGACAGAAAAAGGTTCTGGTGGAACAGAATCGGGCAGTGGTAATGAATCAAGGCACTTTTCTTTTCAGATAGATCCGGAGTTCGCTTCTGAAAAAGCAGTAGACCTGACGGTTTCCGCTCCGGGCGGAACTTTTTGCAGACTCGTCTCTTCGGATGGAAGCTCCGTTGAATTACGGGTCCCTGAAAACGGAAAATTGGAATTGAAAGAACTTTTACCGGGAGAATACCGGATCCTCCCGGGCGAGGGGAAGAAACCCTGAAAATCATGGCAGATGAATCATGAACAATACGCAGAACAATGAAACAGATACAGCGATGACCGTTGTTGCCGACGAGAACATCAGAGAATTGCTGAAATCAGGAAATATTGAAGATATACAGAGAGTTGTCCAGGAGGGCGAGTCGGCGCTTCCTGAAAAAAATGACCTCTTTTCCTGGAGCAAAGGCCAGGTTATCGGCAAATACGAGATCGTCAAAAAGATCGGCCGGGGAGGTATGGGCGTCATCTATCTTGCCCGGCATACCCAGCTTGACGCACTGCGCGCGTTGAAGGTCCTTTCCGGGGAAAAAAGAGACGGCGGCACCCATGTCGCTGAAAGATTTCTCCGCGAGGCGAGGATCGCTTCGCAGATCCGCCACCCCAATGTGGTCGAAGTGATGGACGTTGAAACCGACCCCGACCTCGGTATTTCATACATCGTCATGGAGTATGTTGACGGCGGCAGTCTGCGCCAGATCCTCAGGACCCAGTCCAAACTCAATCTGGAGCAGGCCATCGTAACGGTCCAGGGCGTCGCCGCCGCGTTGAGTGTCGCCGCAGGACACAAGATCGTCCACCGGGATATCAAGCCCGACAACATCATGTTCACCAAAGACGGCCGCGTCAAACTGGCTGACCTGGGAATCGCCAAAAAGGATGATGAAGAGGATAACCTGACCAAGACCAACGTGATGATGGGGACTCCGGCGTACCTTTCGCCGGAACAGGTGGAAAACCCCAAAGCGGTGGATATAAGATCCGATATATACAGTCTGGGCGCCACATTCTATGAAATGCTCACCGGTCAGGTCCCCTATCCCGGCAAGACCTCTTACGACATATTGCGGAAGATCTTTTCCTCCCCCGTGCCGGACCCCAGAAGTGTGAATCCCGAGATCCCCCAGGAGATCGCCGCCCTCACCATGAAGATGCTTGCCAAAGAGCCGGGGAAGCGTTTCCAGACCCCCGAACAGCTTCTTGATGCACTCTCAAAGCTGATACCGAACCTCTCTGACACGGAGGTCAAACTTGTGGTCAACAGCATCACTTCTGCCAAAAACGACACCAGCGCCGGAGGAACTGCCAGCAGTATTTCGGTCCTGACCGGAACTCTCCACGATATGCAGCAAAGGGCAAAGCGCAGAAAAATGCTTCTGGCAGCAGGGGCGGGCGCACTTCTTTTCCTGTGTCTGTGTATCATTCTGGGGATTGCCACGGGGGGAGGATGCTCAGGGAAAGAGAGTGATCCTGCTCCTGTTTCCGCGGCTGCCGTCCACTCTCTGAAGATCGTGACGACTCCCATGGCGACGCTCCGGATCATCAACAGCTCCGGGGAGGAACGCACCTTTGCCGGCAACAGCAAGGGGGAGTTCCACATTGAAAAACTCCTCCGCGGCAGTTATACTCTGGAGCTTTCATGCCCCGATCACCTGACTTTCAGAAAGAAGGTCTCTGTTCCTGATTCAACAAGTCTGATCCTGCCCCTGAAACAGGATCTGAAAAAAATCGTCGTACTCGGCGTGGGCGGAACAGGGCTTTCGCTGCATACACCCGGCGGCAGAGATCAGTTCTACACCATTCCCGACTCAGGACGCCTTGAGATCCGGGAGCTGAAAAAGGGGTACTACACCCTCAACGCCTCTCTCACGGATTACTTCCCGCTGGAAAAAAATCTGACCCTTGATGAGGATATGTCACTCCGGCTCTCAATGGAAAAGGTCTTCAAGAAATTTGTCCTGACGACACTCCCCGGAAGTCAGGTGGCGCTTTTGCAGAACTCCCAGGTCAAATACAGCGGAAAAAGCGACTTTGAGGGGAAATGCACCTTCCTCAAGGTGAAAAAAGGGGTTTATGAATTGAAGATCACGGCCTTGTACCACGCACCCCACTCCTCTGTGCTGAATCTGGAAAAGGATCTGTCTGTGTCTGTTCCTCTTGTCAGGCAGCGCTTTTCGGTGACTGTTTACGCCCATGCCGGCACCAAAGGGGAACTCTTCGCCAACTGGAAGAAGATACGGAGCTTTAAAATACCCGTCTCAGGATATCTGGTCGTAAATGAACTGGATCAGGGAGAGTATATCTTCAAGTTTTCCCGGGAGGGGTATGTGGAAAAAAGACATACCCTTGCAGTCCGCGAAAACACTTCGCTGCAAATCAGCCTTGAACCTCTCCCCGCTCCGGTAAAGACGGCGGAAAAGACGGAAAAGATAGAAAAGACAGTAAAGCCTGCCGAGGTCAGAAAAACCGCCCGAAAACCTGAAGGCTCCCTGAGAGTCTACATCACCACCACCGCGCCCCAGGAGTTTCTGGGCTACATCCGCAAGAACGGCCTTGAGATCAGATTCGGCGGCGGTAAATGGCAGACGGTCAGGGAGTTCCCCTTTACCGGAACTCTGCCTGCGGGGGAATCCACCATCAACTACCGCGGCAAGGGAGTCGTGCCCCAGAGCGAACTGCCGGTCAGGATCGAAAGCGGAAGCACTTCTGATTTTCTTCTTGATGTCAAGCCCCAGCCCGGTTCCGCCGTGTTCAGGTCAAACAGACTCAATACGCTCTTTGACATTGAAGGCACTTCCTGCAAGCAGGGCGAAACGGTTTCCATTGAGCCTTACCGCGAGTACACCGTTGAAGCAAGATCCGGCAAACAGGTGCTGACAAAGACCATCTCCGGTGCACTTCCCGGGGAAAAGGTGGTGCTGGATTTTCTCTTTGAGCGCATCCTTCACCCCATGCACGCCCAGTATGCCAAAGGTATGGCCCTGTGCGAAAAGAAAGAGTATAAAAAAGCTCTTGAGATCCTGCTGCCTGTTGCCAGGGCAAAACATCCTGAAGCGGCATTTCAGGTGGCAGAGATCTATAACGGCAAACTCGGTATATTTTACAATGACCATGCCAAGGCGGATAAATGGTATCACACCGCCGCAGATCTGGGCGTCCCTGAAGCCGCCTTCAAAGTGGCGAGGGCGATCCATGAAGAGGATTATAAAGGCAGCGGCGCAGATATGCTGAAGTATTACCGGCAGGCAGCCGACAACGATAATCCTGAAGCGGCATGGCAGATCGCCGAAGTATACAGAGAGGGCTTCAAAGAGATCAGGGCGGACAGCGCTCTTTCTCTGAAGTTCCTGCAGCGCGCCGCTGAACTGGGTCACGCAGATGCCATGTATCATTACGGCATGTGCTTTGAAAAAGGTCAGGGCGTTCCTTTCAACAGCCATACCGCCATCTTCTGGCTCAAAAAGGCCGCCGCAAAGGGCCACGGACATGCCCGGAGATATCTGGAACAGATCAATCAGTAAAAAACTGAAATATAAAGGAAAATCATTTATGAAACTTGCCAATCTTATGCTCGCTGCCAGCGTAGGCAGCACAATGTTCTTCGCCAGCGGATGTGCCAATCACCTGCGGAACATCAACATCGTGACTCAGGAAAATGACCGTAAAGTCCTGAGAACCAAGTATGAGCTGAAGCTGACGCCTGAAACCATCAGGGACTCCTCTTATCATGTGGAGATCCAGAAACATGAATCCGCAGAGGTCCGGAAATTTGATGTCCTCACAGTGAAGACGGTTGCCACTCCTTACAGCGGATGGCGTGAACTGTATGAAATCCCCTCCGGCATCTGTCTGCTGCCGGTCTCTCTGGGAGCGCACATGTGCTTTCTTTTCACTTTCGGCATTCTGCCCTACGACATTCCCAAGTCCATCAACGAACTTGCCTTTACCGGCATGAATCCTGCGTTGAACTGGGAAAACGAAGACAGAAGTGAAGAAAATCTGCTCTCTCTGGACCGGAAGATGCTGAGCAACACCGTTGAAAACATCAAAGTCCCCCTTGCCCGGACCAATATCATTGTCACTTCCGGAACCCGTTCAAAGGTGCTGACCACCGATGATTTCGGCGGTGTTGAGCTGAACTTTCTGGCGCTGACTGAAAAAGATACCTTCTTCCCCATGGCAAGAAAAGTCTCTTTTGCTCTT
>JAGBWB010000311.1 GCA_017629975.1 Lentisphaeria bacterium | reverse complement strand
CCTGCCTGAAACTTTTGAAGTCCGTCAAGATCCTCCTACTGAAATTTTTAAGCGGCACTTTTTTCTCCCCTGTAAATCTTTCATTGCTTTTGATGGAGAAAATATTTGACAACAACAGTTGTTGTGATTATATTAACCAGGAATATAAAATTTTCTTCATTCAACAGAGAGGTGAAAAGATGTATTGCCGTAAAAGTTTCGATGAATTGATGAAACGGAACAGCGCCGTTAAGTTTTTTTCGTTTCAGTATGATGGAAAACTCTGTGATTTAAGTCAAATTCCCTGTTCTGTGGAAGAGGGGGAGAATGATGATTTGCGGATGATTTACGAGGTTGTCCCGGGAAAGATCAGAATGACTTTTGAAATGAGACTCTATCATGATTTCCCTGTTGTTGAGTATACTCCTTATATTGAAAATATCTCCTCTGAAGACTCCGGAATTATCTCTGATATCTCAATTCTTGATTACATGAGTGATGTAGAAAACGCAGGAAAATTGCTGATCCGGTATCATCGCGGTTCCCAGGCGAGGGGAAGTGATTTTCTGCCCCGGCAGTGTGAACTTTCTGAAGAGTCCGGGATCCACAGTTTGAAACTGGAGTGCCGGGAGTCAAGGGGGGCCGCAAATTTCCTCCCTTTTATCGGCATTGATTATGATGAGATGAATGGGATCAATCTGGCAATTGGATGGAACGGTGCATGGAAATGCGTCGCAGAAGGCTTTTTTCAGGAAGAGAAGCAGAAATATCGTATCCGCTGCGGAATGAGATGCGCCGCCTTTAAACTGCTCCCCGGAGAAAAATTCATGCAGCCTGGAATAGTGCTGCATTTCCGCGAAAATAAAAAACGCCGCGACGGACAAAATGAGTTCCGCCGTTTTATGATCGCCCACCATGCCCCCCGGAACAGCCGTGGAGAATTGATCAAACCGCCCGTCTCCCTCTGTTTCTGGGGAGGATTTGAAACACATAAGCAAATAGAAAGGATCCAGGCTGTTCAGGAAAACCTGCTCCCTTATGAGGAAATATGGATCGATGCCGGATGGATGGGGACTCCCGGACCGTGTCCCCATTTCTGGGAAAAGAGCGATGTCAAAAGCGACTGGCCCCGCCGGGTCGGTTCGTGGGATTTCAACACCTGGGCGCATCCTGACGGATTGCGTCCCATTGCTGACGCAGCACACAAGGCGGGCCTGCGGCTGCTGGTCTGGTTTGAAGCGCTGAGAGTCCACTCTGCCTCCGGCGGAGCGGTTCTGACGGAGCATCCTGAGTGGCTGCTGGGAGATCATGCCGCCGCAGCCGCCGGGAATGATGTGAATTATCTCTTCAATATCGGGATCCCTGAGGCACGGCAGTATCTCCTTGAGATCATTACTTCCATCATTGAGCGTGAGGGGATAGATGATTATCGGGAGGATTTCAATATTGATCCCCGTCCTTACTGGGAAATGGCGGATGCCCCTGACAGAACCGGCGTTACTGAAATGAAATTTGTTGAAGGTGTTTATCTTTTCTGGGAGGCTCTCCGGAAGAAATTCCCCGATATGTTCATTGACAACTGCGCCAGCGGCGGCCGCCGTTTGGATTACAAGATGGCATCTTTGTCATTTCCTCTCTGCCAGAGCGATTATGCCACTTGGCGGGTCTATGAAGTGGAGCATGTGCATCTGGAAAATATTTTCCTTGATGAGTGGCTCCCGCTTCACGGCACTTTGAACTGGGGCGAAAATGATTTCTATCATGCCGCATGCGCCATGGGCAGCGGATACGGCAGCAAGATTTGGCAGTTCAACGGCCGTGAAATTGCTCCTGATCACGATTTTGAAAGCCATCGCAAGATATTGCAATGGGGGAAAAAATTGCGTGATATACATCTTACCGGCGATGTCTACCCCTTTGTGTATAACCCCTTGTGTGATTGGAGCAACTGGCTTGGACAGCAGATCCACGATCCGCAGCAGCAGTGCGGCATGGTGCAGCTTTACCGCAGCAGCAATGCCCTTTCACCGGATTTCAAACTGGAGCTGTCAGGAATTGAGCCTGAGGCTCTTTATGAAACGGAGTTCTTCTCTGGAAAAAAGATCATGATTCCCGGTAAAGAGCTTATCCACCTTGTGATACGTCTGGAAAACCAGCGCTCGTTTGAAATATTCAGTTATAAAAAAATCCCTTCCGCCTGAGAAAATTGATTTTTTCAAGGCGGAAAGGAAGTTCCGGGGAAAGGAGGCGCCCTTACAGCTGCCTGACGCCGGGGCCCTCAATGGTGCTGCGTCCGCCGCCCCGTTTCGTCACCTGTATGTTGCACGGGATCTTGTCTGAAAATTCCGTCACATGGCTGATGACGCCCACAAGTTTGCCTCTGTTCCGCAGACTGCTCAGGGCTTCAAGGGCGATTTCAAGAGTGTCTGAGTCAAGAGTTCCGAAGCCCTCATCAAGGAAAAGGGAATCAACCCGGATCTTTTCGCCCGCCATCTGTGAAAGTCCCAGGGCCAGTGAAAGAGATACAAGGAACCTTTCACCACCTGAAAGAGTCTTGCAGCTTCTGATTTCATCACCCTGATCTTTGTCTGCCACATTGATCCCCAGTTCTTCATTGGGATTTCTGAGGAGCCGGTATCTGTCACTCAGCTTGGCAAGCTCAAGATTGGCCAATACCAGAAGATGTTCAAGGGTTATTCCCTGAGCAAAACGCTGGAATTTGTCTTTGGAGCCGATGAGATCATACATCTTTGTCCAAACTTCCATGGCTTTCTGCTGCTCTTTGAATTTCTTATGCTGTTCTGCCATGCGGAGCCTGTCGGCGGCATCCTGCTTGAGTTTTTCGCGGATCGCTCCCAGAAGCTGGTTCTTCTCCTGAATTTGAGAGGAAATGGTTTCAAGAGAGGTCTGAAGTTCTTCTCCGGCAGGCTGATTTTCAAGTTTTTCTTTGAGTTCGCTTATAGCTGTTTCGCAGTTTTTGCGGTTTTCAGCCAACTGCTGTTTCCGGGCCTTGAGGTCTGCATCTTTTGCTGCAAGACGTGCCATTTCCTCTTTTTCAAGGACACTTGCATGGAACATCTCTTCGCTCAGTCCGGAGTTTTTACAGGCATTGAGGAACAAGCCTTTGGCGTTGACGATCTGCGCCGCATTTTCAGCAATGTTTTTTTCATGCTGACGGATCTCATTTTCTGTCCGGTTCCGGTTTGCGGCGGATTCTGTACGCTTGATATTGGCTTTTTCCCGTTCCTCAGTAAGAAGTTTGCGTTTTTTCTCTGCGGCAGCTTCTTCAACTGCCGGATCTTTGGAACCGAAAAGCGCCTGCCGTTTTCCCTGTTCAAGAAAAAGTTTTTTCTTTGCCTCTGATTGCTCTTTTCTGCAAACGCGGCATGTCCGGAGCTGATTTT
>JAGBWB010000310.1 GCA_017629975.1 Lentisphaeria bacterium | reverse complement strand
CGGACCACATCGAAGTCAAAAGAAGGAATAATTTTATGGCAAAGAAGGTTACAGGCCTGATCCGGTTGCAGATTCCGGCGGGCGCCGCAAACCCGGCCCCTCCGATTGGTCCGGCCCTCGGCTCCGCAGGTTGCAACATTATGGAGTTCTGTAAGCAGTTCAATGCCGCCACTCAGGCTCAGAGCGGAACGATTATTCCCGTTGTGATCACGGTCTATCAGGACCGGTCCTTCACGTTCATCTGCAAATCACCCCCGGCTGCTGTTCTGATCAAGAAGGCGGCTGGCGTCGCTTCCGCGGCCAAAAAGCCCGGCAGCGAGAAAGCCGGTAAGATTACCAAAGCGCAGATCCGTGAAATCGTTCAGATCAAACGGAAAGACATCAACGCCCGCACTGAAGAGGCTGCAATGCGTATCATTGAAGGTACCGCCCGCAGCATGGGAATTGAGGTGGTCGATGCATAAGAGCAAGCTTTACAGACAGCAGGTCGAGGCACTCGGTGGCGATCTCCAGCGTCGTTTCGGCGTTGAAGAGGCTATTGATGCTCTCAAAAAACTGCCGGGCGTCAAGTTCGACCAGACCGTCGAAGTTGCATTCAAGCTCGGTGTTGATCCGCGCAAGTCGGATCAGACGGTCCGCGGTGCTGTTCCGCTTCCGCGCGGAACCGGTAAGACTGTGCGTGTCGCAGTCGTTGCCGAAGGAGCCAAAGGCGAAGAAGCCAAGGCTGCCGGTGCCGATGTCGTCGGTTATGAAGACCTGGTTCAGAAAATCAAAGACGGTTTTCAGGATTTTGACATCCTGATCGCTACTCCGGACGCTATGAAGATGGTCCGTCCCCTGGGACGCCAGCTCGGTCCCCGCGGTCTGATGCCGAACCCCAAGACCGGTACTGTTACCGAAGCAGTGGGAGCTGCTGTGGCTGAGGCTAAAGCCGGCCGTGCAGAGTTCCGCGCTGACCGCGGTGCTTGCGTTCACGTTCCCTTCGGCAAGGTTTCTTTTGAAGCCGACGCCCTCAAAGAGAACTTTGACGCTATCGTTGCGGCTCTGGTCAAAGCCAAGCCCGCAACTGCCAAAGGTACCTACCTTTTGAGCTGCACCCTTTCGGCTACCATAACCCCCGGTTTGAAGATCAACCTCAAAGAACTGGTGAAGGCGGCGAAATGAGAAACGAACAAATCTTTCTGGTCAAATCGATCAGCGGCATGATTGCCGACGCCGATTACGTCTTTTTTATCAACTATGCCGGTATTCAGGTGAAAGACTTCTCTGAATTCCGCAACCAGCTCGCTGAGCTCGGCGGCTCCTGCCACGTTTTGAAGAATACCCTTATTCTCAAAGCTGCTGAAGCCCTCAACATCGCCGACATTGACAAAGCCAACCTCACCGGTGATACCGCTATGGTTTACGGTAAGGGTGACTGCGGCGCCGTTGCCAAGCTGATTACCGAGTTCGGTAAGAAGTGCGATAAAATCAAGGCTAAAAGTGCATTCATTGAAGGTGCGGTTCTGGATGCCGGTGCTGTCAGCGAAATCGCTGATCTGCCCTCCAAGGATGTCCTCCGGGCTATGCTGCTCGGTGTGCTCCAGGCTCCCGCCCGCAATCTGGTCAGCGTTCTCAACGCCAAGGCTGCGAGCATCCTGAACGTGCTCAACGCATATAAAGAAAAACTCGAACAAAACTAAAATAACTGGAGGCATTTACAATGTCGGAAGAAAACAAAATGGAAGAGTTCGTCTCCTATATCGAAAATATGACCGTTCTGGAGCTTTCCAAGCTGGTCAAGACTCTTGAAGAGCGTCTGGGTGTCAGCGCTGCTGCTCCCGTGGCTGTTGCCGCTGCTCCTGCTGCCGGCGCCGCTGCCGCTGCTCCTGCTGAGGAGAAAACTGAATTTGACGTGATCCTTGCCGGTTTTGACGCCGCCAAGAAAGTCGCCGTCATCAAAGAAGTCCGCGGCATCACCGGTCTCGGACTGATCGAAGCCAAGGCCATCGTCGAAGGTGCTCCCAAGGCTATCAAAGAAGGCATCGCCAAAGACGAAGCCGACAAGATCAAAGCCCAGCTCGAAGGCGCTGGCGCCAAGATCGAGATCAAGTAATCTCGCGACGGAAATTTTCCGTCACTTCCGGTCCGGTACAGCAGTTTTTTACTGTGCCGGATCGGCGCTGTCTTGACAAAAGACGCAAATTTCAATCACCGGTGTGGTTTGTTGCCGGTGATTTTCCCCTGAAAACAGCAAGAGTTCAAACGGTATGGTTTTTTCCCGGTTTGCAAGCTCTTGATTACCCGATGTTCGTTGGATTTCCTCTTGCGGAATGACGAAGATCGGTTTCTTTGTCTTTATAAGGTATTCATTTTTCAAAATTTAAAACTTTTTTCCGTTTTTTTTTGAAAAATTTTGCAAATATTTTTCTTTTCATCATAAATGGAGGACAATAATGTCTGACCGCAGAAACTTTGGCAAATTGCACGACGTGCTTGAGATCCCCGATCTGATCGGGCTTCAGGTCGATTCTTACGAGAACTTCCTGCAGCGCGACGTGCCCCCGGAACAGCGCAAAAAGCAGGGTCTCCAGGAGGTCTTTGAAGAGATCTTCCCCATCCAGAGCTTTGACCAGAAGATGAAATTGGAGTTTGTCTCCTACGAGATCGGTGACTGCCCCGCCGGCAAGACCGATGTCATTGACTGCATCAAAGACGGTAAAGTCTATGATGCTCCCCTTTTCGTCAACTTCCTGCTCAAGCTGCCAAACGCTGAGATTCCGGAGCGGGTCTTCATGGGTGATATTCCCATTATGACCGACCGCGGTACCTTTATCATCAACGGTGCCGAGCGCGTCATCATCAGCCAGCTCCACCGCAGCCCCGGTATCTGCTTTGAAAAGACCCGTCACACCTCCGGCCGCGTTCTTTACAGCTACCGCGTCATTCCCGACCGCGGCTCCTGGATCGATGTTCAGTTTGATATCAATGATATGATCCAGATCTTCCTGGACCGCCGCCGCCGCCGCCGGAAATTCCCCATCACCACTTTCCTCCGCGCCATCGGCTATCCCACCAACAGAGACATTCTCAGCGAGATCTACACCGTCAAGACTGTCAAGGTTTCCGCTCTGACCAAAGAAGAGCATCTGGATCACTACTACACCATTGACGATGTGACCGATGAAAACGATGCCGTGGTGGTGGATGAGCTGCTCCAGCTCAATGAGCATTTGCTTTCCAAGCTGGTCAACGCCGGCATCGAAGAGCTTGAACTGGCCTATGTCCCCAAAGGCGACAACTACCTTTTCAAGAGTATGCAGCGCGACCCCGCCCGCAACGAAGCCGAAGCTCTCAAAGAGATCTATCACCGTATGCGTCCCGGCGATCCCCCGAACGATAACAACGCCCGTCTGCTCATCAAGCGCTACTTCTTTGACAACCGCCGCTATGATCTGGGCGCCGTGGGCCGTTTCAAACTCAATGAACGCCTCAATCTGGATGTCCCCGCCGACTGCCGTGTCCTTGACAAGCGCGACCTGATGGAAGCCACCAAGCTCCTCATCGCCATGCGTTTCAACAACTGGCCTGTGGATGACATCGACCATCTGGGTGCCCGCCGTGTCCGTACTGTGGGCGAGCTGCTTCAGAATCAGTGCCGTCAGGGACTGCTGCGCACCGAGCGTCAGATCCGCGAGCACATGACCTTTGATACGCCCAACCCCACTCCCTCTTCACTGGTCAGCCCCAAAGCCTTTGCCAGCTCTGTCCGCGACTTCTTCGCCCGCAGCCAGCTGTCCCAGTTCATGGACCAGGTCAATCCCTTGAGTGAGTTGACCAACAAGCGCCGTCTTTCCGCACTGGGTCCCGGCGGTCTGAGCCGTGAGCGTGCCGGATTTGAAGTCCGTGACGTTCACTCCAGCCACTATGGCCGTATCTGTCCTATTGAGACCCCTGAAGGTCCCAATATCGGTCTGATCAGCTCCATGTCTCTCTATACCGTTATCAATAAATACGGATTCCTTGAAACTCCTTACCGCAAGGTTATTGACGGTAAAGTTTCAGACCAGATCGACTATCTGACCGCTGACAAGGAGGAGAAGTTCGTGATCGCTCAGGCAAACGCTCTTCTGGATGAAGAGGGCCGTTTTGTCCGTTCCATGGTCATGTGCCGCTGTCAGGGTGAAGCCGGTGAGTATCCCAGAGAGACCATCCAGTATATGGACGTTTCTCCCAAACAGCTCATCAGCGCCGCTGCCGGTACCATTCCTTTCCTTGAACACGACGACGCCAACCGCGCTCTCATGGGTTCAAACATGCAGCGTCAGGCTGTCTCTCTGCTCAACCCCGAAGCTCCCCTGGTGGGAACCGGTCTTGAAAAGCGCATTGCCCGCGACTCCCGCGCCGTGATCGTCGCCAAAGAAGCCGGTATCGTGGCTGCTGTTGACAGCACCCGCATCATCGTTACTCCTGACGGCACTCTGCCTGAGGATGAAAAGTTCATCCCCAAGGGCAAAGGTCATGTCTACCGTCTTTTCAAATATCTCCGCAGCAACGCCGGAACCTGTATCAATCAGCGTCCTGTTGTCCGCCGCGGCGACAAAGTCGAAGTCGGTACTCTTCTTGCCGACGGTGCCGCCACCCAGGGCGGTGAACTCGCCCTCGGACGCAACGTGCTGGTCGCCTTCATGCCCTGGTGCGGTTACAACTTTGAGGACGCTATCATCGTCAGTGAACGTCTGGTGAAAGAGGATATCTACACCAGTGTCCATGTGGATGAGTTTGAGATCCTCAGCCGCGATACCAAACTGGGGCCCGAAGAAATCACCCGCGACATTCCCAACCAGAGCGAAGAGATGCTCCGCAACCTGGATATCCGTGGTATCGTTTACGAAGGTGCCGAAGTCAAGCCCGGTGACATCCTTGTGGGTAAGATCACTCCCAAAACTGAAACCGAACTTGCTCCCGAAGAGCGCCTGCTCCGTCAGATCTTCGGTGAAAAGGCTGCCGATGTCAAGGACAACAGTCTGACTGTTCCCAGCGGCAAGGGCGGTATCGTTATGGATATCCGCACCGAATATCAGACTGACAGCGCTCCCAAGGCAGGACTTTCCAAAGGTGAACGCAAACATCATACCAAAGAGATCAACAACACCTACAAAGATACCCGCAACGATCTCCTTGCCGATCTGACTGAACAGCTTCTGGGTGTGATCCTCGGCGCCAAACTGCCCTATCCTGTGATGGATACCTCCGCCGGTGAACCTGTTGTTCTCATCAACGCCAACCGCAAGGTCACCAAGAGCGCTGTGCAGAAACTCGCCAACCACTACGACTCCTGGGATATGGAAGAGTGCGAAGCCCGCACCGCTATCGCCCGCATCATCGACAGCTTCCGCCCCCAGTTCAAGGATAACGAAGATAAGCACAAACGCGCCATTGAAGGTCTCGACCAGCCCGACCAGATGGAAAAAGGAACCATCAAAAAGGTCAAAGTCTATGTGGGCTGCAAACGCAAACTTCAGGTCGGTGACAAGATGGCAGGACGTCACGGAAACAAAGGTATCGTTTCCCGGATCGTTGCCATTGAGGATATGCCCTTCCTTGAAAACGGTGTTCCCGTTGACATCGTGCTGAACCCCCTGGGCGTGCCCAGCCGTATGAATATCGGTCAGGTGCTTGAGACCCATCTGGGATGGGCCGCCAAGATGCTTGGCTTCACCGCTGCCACCCCTGTGTTTGACGGTGTTGATGAAAAGATCATCGTGGACCTCATGGAACAGGCCAATGAAGCCTATGCCAGAGAACACGGCCGCAACTACCACTGGGGATTCCGTCAGCAGCCCGACGGTTCTTACGTCTACGACGGTAAGACCGATGTCTACGACGGACGCACCGGTGACAAGTTTGACCAGCGTGTCATGGTCGGTCAGATCTACATGCTGAAACTGGACCACCTGGTTGCCAACAAGATCCACGCCCGCGCCGTCGGTCCCTACTCACTGGTGACCCAACAGCCCCTGGGCGGTAAGGCTCAGCACGGCGGTCAGCGTTTCGGAGAAATGGAAGTGTGGGCACTTGAAGCCTACGGCGCTGCCTACAACCTTCAGGAAATGCTCACTGTCAAGTCCGACGATATCGGCGGACGCGCCCGGATCTATGAATCCATCGTCAAGGGTCAGAACGTGCTTGAGGCCGGTCGTCCCGAGTCCTTCAACGTTTTGATGAAGGAAATGCAGAGTCTCGGTCTTGACGTCCGTACTGTCCGCCGTGAAGGCGGCAATAACTAATTTTACGCGCAGGAGGAATTCACATGATTGACAGCGCTTATTCATATCGTGATAAACAGGACCGCGATCAGAACGATAAGTTTGACGCCATTTCCATCAACGTGGCGTCACCCGAAGTGATCAAAAGCTGGTCCTACGGTGAGGTGAAGAATCCCGAGACTATCAACTACCGCAGCTTGAAGCCCGAAAAGGGCGGTCTTTTCTGCGAACGCATTTTCGGACCTGTCCGGGACTGGGAGTGCAACTGCGGTAAGTACAAGAGAGTCAAGCACAAAGGTATCACCTGCGACCGCTGCGGCGTTGAGGTGACTGTTTCCAAGGTGCGCCGCGAGCGCATGGGACACATTGAACTTGCTGTGCCTGTTTCTCACATCTGGTTCTTCAAGTGTATGCCCAGCCGTATCGGTTTGATCCTTGACATGCCTGCCAAGGAGCTGGAGCGTGTTCTTTATTATGAAGAATACGTCATCACCGATCCCGGCGACGTGAAGGGATTCCGCGCCGGAATGACCCTCTCTGAAGATGACTACTATCAGGCTTGTGAAGATTATCCCGACGCCTTTGTCGCCGACATGGGTGCTCAGGCCATCAAAACCCTTCTTGAGAAGATCGACCTGCCCGCCGAAAAAGCCAAACTGGAAGAGGATCTCAAGACCAGCAACAACAAAGCCAACCGCAAAAAATGGGGAAAACGTCTCCGTCTGATCGAAGGATTCATGTCCGGCAACAGCCGTCCTGAATACATGATCATGACCATTCTGCCTGTTATGCCCCCCGATCTGCGTCCTCTGGTCCAGCTGGACGGCGGCCGTTTCGCCACCAGCGACCTGAACGATCTCTACCGCCGGGTCATCAACCGCAACAACCGTCTCAAGAGCCTGCTCCAGCTGCGTACTCCTGAAGTGATCATCCGCAACGAAAAGCGTATGCTTCAGGAAGCTGTTGACTCACTCCTTGACAACGGACGCCACGGCCGCGCCGTCACCGGTGCCGGCAACCGCGCCCTCAAGAGTATCTCCGACATGCTCAAAGGTAAGCAGGGCCGTTTCCGTCAGAACCTGCTGGGTAAACGTGTGGACTACTCCGGACGTTCCGTCATCGTTGTGGGGCCCGAACTCAAGATCCATCAGTGCGGTCTGCCCAAGAAAATGGCTATGGTTCTCTTTGAACCCTTCATTATCCGTCACCTCAAGGAACAGGAGAAAGCTCACACTGTCCGCGGCGCCAAAAAGATCATCGAAAAGGGTGAATCCGTGGTGTGGGATATTCTCGCTGAGGTCACCAAAGGTCATCCCATTATGCTCAACCGTGCACCTACGCTGCACCGCTTGAGTATCCAGGCCTTTGACCCTGTGCTTATTGAAGGCTCCGCTCTGCGTCTGCATCCTCTGGTCTGTACCGCTTACAATGCTGACTTTGACGGTGACCAGATGGCTGTCCATGTGCCTCTTTCAAACGAAGCACAGATGGAAACCAAGCTGCTGATGCTTTCACCCAACAACATCTTCTCACCTGCCAACGGCAAACCTATCGCTTCACCCACCCACGATATCACTCTGGGCGCCTACTACCTGACCTGGGTGGGCGACAGCCATAACAAAGTGGAACCCAAACTTTACCGGGACTACTTTGAAGTGCTCTTTGCCATGAGTCAGGGATTCATCAAGATCCATGATCCCGTCCGTATCCCCAACCCCGACTACGGTAAGGATACCCTCTACGGTGACAAGAACTCCAAGTTCATCACCACCACTCCCGGACGCTGTCTTTTCAACGAGATCTGGGACAAGAGACTGGGTTTCTACAACGATCTTGCCAAGAAAAAGAATCTGGGACGTCTGATCTCCGACTCCTACAAGATCTCCGGCCACGATGCCACCATCAAACTGCTGGATGACCTGAAGGATCTGGGTTACCGTCACTCCACCCTCGCCGGACTTTCCATCTCCATCGCCGACCTTGAAGTCCCCGAGAGCAAGGAAAAACTTATTGAAGATGCCCGCGCTCAGGTGGAAGGCGTTCTCAAGCAGTTTGAGGACGGTGCCATTACCGAAGGTGAGCGTCATAAGAAAGTTATCGATATCTGGACCCAGACCAACGATGCTGTGGCTCAAGAGCTCTTCACCCGTCTGGAAACCTCCAGCCGTCAGAAAGAACTGAACCCTGTCTTCGCCATGTGGGACTCCGGAGCCCGAGGAAGTAAAGACCAGATCCGTCAGCTTGCCGGTATGCGTGGTCTGATGGCCAAACCCTCCGGTGATATTATTGAACGGCCTATTATCTCCAACTTCCGTGAAGGTCTTTCTGTGATGGAGTACTTCATCTCCACTCACGGTGCCCGTAAAGGTTTGGCTGATACCGCTCTTAAGACCGCTGACTCAGGTTACATGACCCGCCGTCTGGTTGACGTGGCTCAGGATATCATCTGCCGCGAACAGGATTGCGGAACCACCAACGGTGTCTGGACACGCGCCATTACCGAAGGTGATGAGGTCATCATGCCTCTGCGCGACCGTATTATCGGCCGTTTCTGCGGACGTGACCTTCAGGATCCCCTGAATCCCTCACAGCTCATCATCCGTGCCGGTGAAGAGTTTACTCCCGCCATCTGCGACGTGATCGACGCCCGCAAGATCCAGGAGGTCTTCATCCGTTCCGCTCTGACCTGTGAGACCCGCCACGGTGTCTGCGTCAAGTGCTACGGTCAGAACCTTGCCAGCGACCGTCTTGCCATTGAGGGTGATGCTATCGGTATCATCGCTGCTCAGTCCATCGGTGAGCCCGGTACCCAGCTGACCATGCGTACCTTCCACATCGGCGGTACCGCAAAGAGTGCCTACCGCAAACCTCAGATCGCCTCCCGCTTTGACGGTGTGCTGCGCTACGAAAACGTGCGTACCGTTACCAACGCCAAGGGCGAAGTGGTGGTCGTGAACAAGAACGGAAGTGCCATCATCTTCAACCCCGAAGTTGCTGACAAGAAAGAACGGGAATGGCGCGAAGATGCCCGCAAGACCTCTGAAGCTCTGGGTATGCCCATGAAAGAGGATTACGACTTCCGCACCGATGCCATCCGCGAAGCTGAACTTGAGCGCTATGAACTGGAACCCGGTTCAGTGCTCCAGATGCCCGACGGCGCCGCCATCAAAGCCGACGAAGTCTTCGTCAGCTGGGATGCCGACCATATTCCGATCGTCAGTGAACAGTCCGGTTTCGTCAACCTTGAGGACTTGATTGACGGCGTGACCCTTGAAAAGAACAAGCAGAAGGAAAAAGGTCAGAAGAACGCCGAAGGCACCGTTGACCAGGGAACCGTTATGGAGCACCGTGAAGACTTGAATCCTCAGGTGGTGATCCGCGACGGCGAAGGCAATCTGCTCAATAACTACCCCCTGCCTCCCGGCGCCGTGCTTATGGTCAAGCGCGACGACAAGGTGATCCCCGGTTCAGTGGTTGCCCGTGTGCCCCGTCAGTCCGCAAAGAACAAGGATATTACCGGAGGTCTTCCCCGTATCGCCGAGCTGTTTGAAGCCCGTCAGCCCAAAGAAGTGGCTGAACTTGCCCAGATCGACGGTATCGTTGAGGTTGACAAGGTCATCAGAAACAAACGTCAGCTTGTGATCGTGGATCCCACTTCACAGCGTCGTGATGAACATAACAACATTCCCTTGAACAAGCATCTTATGGTCAGCCGCGGCGACCGGGTCCGTAAAGGTCAGAAACTGACCGTCGGTTCCATCGTGCCTCAGAAACTTCTTGAGGTCAGCGGCATCAGCGATCTTCAGCGCCATCTGGTCAACGAGATCCAGCTGGTGTACCGTACTCAGGGTGTGGAAATCAACGATAAACACGTTGAGATCATCATCCGCCAGATGATGCAGAAGGTCAAGATCACCGATCCCGGAAATACCGAATTCCTGCCCGGTG
>JAGBWB010000309.1 GCA_017629975.1 Lentisphaeria bacterium | reverse complement strand
GCCAATCAGAATTTTTCAAGCAAAAACCTCCGGGATGCTCAAATCGTTGTCCGTCCGGGCAATCCTGAGCTGTGCGACTTGAAGATCAAACTTGACCGCCGGGGCATCGTTCAGTGGCAGCTCCTTGCCGGAAGACACCGGGATGAACAGGTCGCTTTTGTCGTCGACGGCAAACTTCTGGCCCGTTTTATTCCCGAAATTCCTGAAGAAGAAAATTCCCAATGGGTCTTTCTCAGAGTGGGCATCGACCACTTCCATGCTAAAAATATTGTCAAGTACGCCAGAAAAAATTATATTTTCTACAATCCTGACAGCAGCAACTTTTTCAAATCCTTCTGATGTGTGCCATGAAAAACAGTGTATTTCAAACAGGCATCATTGACGTGGGGGCCCACTCTGTCAGATTGGAAATATTTGAAGTCCGCCCCGACGGTTCCGCTGTCGTCCTTGAAAGTTTGACCCGTGCCACCCGGTTGGGGATCGACGTTTTCCGTACAGGATTTGTCTCTCCTGAAACTGCCGGGGGATTTTCCGCCATTATGTGCGACTATGCCGCCCGGCTCAAGGAGTACGGTATTTCCCGTGTGCGTGCCTTTGCCACAAGTGCCATCCGTGAGGCAAGAAACAGAGAACTTGTCATAGACAG
Source organism: Lentisphaeria bacterium (assembly GCA_017629975.1). GTDB lineage: Bacteria > Verrucomicrobiota > Lentisphaeria > Victivallales > Victivallaceae > UBA1784. The sequence goes on along the minus strand of JAGBWB010000309.1, from coordinate 2,030 downwards.
AATACGGCACGATTCAGGTATCGAAGTGGAGATCCTCGAGTCTTCCAAAGAAATCGAACTCATCGCCCTTGCCATGCAGGAATATTTCCGCAAAGACAGCCGTTTTACTTCTGACGGACAGATCCTTGCCATGGTCATCGGTTCCGGCTCCATCTTTGCCATGCTGGTCAAGGATGGAAACTTGTGCTGCTCTGAGGAAATCCCCATGGGGACTGACCGTCTGGCAGAGCTTTTCGGTGAAGGGTTTGTCACCATTGAACAGTTTTCAGAGGAACTGCGTTCTCTGGATATCCCTCAGCGTCTGGCGGAGTCCACCGGATTTTGCTTTGACGACCCGGTGCACTTTGTGACCATGGGGGCCGCTCCCAGAATGTTGACCGGGGTCAACGCTGAAAGCCTCTTTATGACTCCGGAAGAAATTTTACAGAAGATGAGCTTTTTCAGCAGGAGCCCCATAGAGGAGATCAGCAAATCCCTCAATGTGTCGGCGGATGATGCTTCAGCGGCTTTCGGTGCGGCAGTCATGCTTGAGTGTTTTCTCAAAACTTTCAACGCCAAAAGCTTTTCCTGTCTTTCCATCTCCACCCGTGAGGCGGCCGTCGAACTCCTTGTCCGGCAGGAGATCAAAGGCGAAAAAGAGCCTTTCCGCGGAGAACTGCGTTCCATTTGTCATGCTCTGGGGCACAAATTCGGTTTTGATGCCGTCCATGCTCAGACGGTGGCACGCTCTGCGGCGGCCATTATGGAAAAATTGCAGGAGGATTTTCAGTTTCCTCCCCGGGCGGCCATGCTGCTTGAAACAGCGGCTCTGCTTCATGATATCGGCAGATTCGTTGATACCCGCGACCATAACCTCCATTCGGCTTATCTGATTTCAGCAACTCAGCTTCCCGGACTCAGCCGGGAGGAGCATCAGATCGTTGCCATGACCGCCGGAGCTCACCGGGGGGATGTGGAGCGTGCCATGCTCCGCTCCGGCAGCCGGACCATGCTCCCCGAACACCGGGTGCTGGTGCTGAAACTTGCGGCGATACTCCGTGTCGCCGATGCCCTTGACTGCGCCCGGAAAGGCAAGTTCCGCAATCTTGTCATGCACCGCCGGGGCGTGGTGCTGGAACTGCGGGGCAGCGGAAGCGATTTTCACTCTGAAATAAGAGAACTGGGGATGAAAGGGGAGGTTTTCTCTCAGGTTTTCGGTATAAAAGTCTCTATCGCTGAAAGTTGAGGCGCTTATGAAACACTCTCCACACGACGTCGCAGAGACTGAACTTTTCATCAACCGTGAACTTTCATGGATCGACTTCAACAGCCGGGTGCTGGATGAGGCGGAAATCCCCGCCAACCCCCTTCTGGAACGGCTGCGGTTCGTCGCCATCACAGCCGGTAATCTGGATGAATTTTTCATGGTGCGTATCGCAGGGCTGCGCAAGATGTTCCGTAACGGAGAACCCTGGTGCGACCCCGCAGGACTCAATGCCCGCACCCAGCTGGAACTGACCCGGGAAAAGATCGATCTGCTTTTGCAGAGACAGTATGAACTGCTTTTCGGCAGGATATTGCCTGAACTTGAGAAATACGGTGTATCCATCGTCCGCACTGCGGAATTGACGGAGTCCGAAAAGGTGCTGGCGGGGGATATATTCCGCTCCGACATCATGCCGGTCCTCACTCCCTTTGCCGTTGACCCCGCACACCCGTTCCCCCAGCTCAACTCCGGAGCCATTGAGATCGCTTTGCGCCTTGTGACCGATACCGGAAAAGAGACCTTTGCCTTTGTCGAGGTCCCCGCACTTCTGGAACGGTTTGTGGAACTGCCCTCTCCGGCGGGGATGAAGCGGTTCATGTTTCTCGAAGATCTGATCATCAGTAATCTGCAATGGCTCTTTGCCGGAAGTCGCATTGTGGAGTGTTTCCCTTTCAGGATCACCCGTGATATGGATTTTTCCGTCGATGATGACAACGCTGCCGATCTTCTGGAATCCATCGGTCAGAAACTGCTTCAACGCCGCCGCCGCGAGGTGGTGCGTCTG
>JAGBWB010000308.1 GCA_017629975.1 Lentisphaeria bacterium | reverse complement strand
GCTCTTTACGCCAGATCGCCCAGAGCGTGGCGGCGTTGAGCAATCAGACCAAAGACAATCGGATCGCCGACTTGCAGAAACGGCTCGCCGAAAAAGAAACTCAGCTTGAAGCTGCCGAAGCCGAATGGCGTGCCCGTGAAGCAGAACTGCTGGCACGCATCGCAGACCTTGAAAACAATACGGCAAACGGTATGAGTGCAGAAACACTTGAGCGCGTTGAAGAAAAAATCAAATTACTGTGAGGAAAAATATGGGGAATGCAAAGATCATTCCGCCGACTGATGCTTTACTTTTGCCCTATCAGAAACGCTGGGTCCTTGATAATTCCCGGCTCAAGCTGATGGAAAAAAGCCGTCAGATCGGTATTTCCTGGGCAAGTGCTTACAGTATGGTGCGCCGCAAGGCCCTTGCGGGGGCACGTTATGACGGATGGGTGTCCAGCCGTGATGAGATCCAGGCACGGCTTTTTCTTGAAGATTGCAAACATTTTGCACAAATTCTGCACACTGCCGTCAGCGATTTGGGGGTGCAGATCGTTGAAGATGAGAAAACCTATGTGCTGGGCTTTGCCAGCGGGGTCAAGATCAACAGTATGTCAAGCTCTCCTGATGCCCAGGCGGGCAAACGGGGAGACCGTCTGCTGGACGAATTTGCACTCCACAAAGATCCCCGGAAATTGTACGCCATCGCTTACCCCGGTATCACCTGGGGCGGCCAGCTTGAAATGGTCAGCACTCACCGGGGCAGCCACAATTTTTTCAACGAACTTGTGACGGAAGTTCGTGAAAAGGGCAACCCCAAAAACATTTCTCTGCACCGGGTCACTCTTGAAGATGCCTTGAATGACGGTTTTCTGTATCGTCTTCAGGAAAAACTTTCTCCTGACGATCCCCGGCAATCCTTTGATGAGGCAGATTATTTTAACTTCGTCAAATCCGGGTGTGCTGATGAAGAAAGTTTCCAGCAGGAATATATGTGTGTTCCGGCAGATGATGCCAGTGCCTTTTTGACCTACGATATGATCGCCGCCTGCGAGTATGAGCGGACACCTGCCAACTGGTCTGACCCGTCTGACCTGTCAGACCTGTCGGACAAGTCAGACCTTTATCTGGGGGTTGACGTAGGCCGCAAAAAGGACTTGACCTGCTTCTGGCTCAATGAGCTTTCAGGTGGCAGACACCTGTGCCGTCGTCTGATCACGATGCAGAACGCCAAATTCTCTCATCAGGAAGAGGTGCTTTACCGCCTTCTGGCTCTGCCGGGAATGCGGCGGTGCTGCATTGATGCCACGGGCCTTGGGATGCAGCTTGCGGAGCGTGCTCAGGAGACTTTCGGCACCTACCGTGTTGAAGCGGTCCAGTTCACCGCCCCTGTCAAAGAGGCTCTTGCCTACCCTGTGAAGGCGGCATTTGAGGACCTGAACTTGCGGATCCCTTTTGACCGGAAACTGCAAGCCGACTTGCGTGCCATCAAAAAAGAGACCACCGCTGCAGGGAACATCCGCTTTTCAGCCGACCGCAGTGAAAACGGCCACGCCGACCGCTTCTGGGCCCTTGCCCTTGCGCTCCACGCCGCAAGTACCGATTCCGGAATGTGTGCCTTATCGCCCTTGAACGATACCGCAGAAGATAATCGTTACGACAACTATTACCGCCCCGATCACTCTGATGACCGCTAAACAAGGGGGTACCCCAAAAAGTACCCGAAGCCCGGCAAAGCCGGGGGAGGCAGCTCAAACGCTGCCGACGGCAACTTTTGGGGGAAAGGAAGAAGATATGAAGTTTTTGAAAAATCTTTTCGGCTCCGGCAAGCCTCAAAGCCTTCCGGAGCCTTCCGATCGTTGCCTGAATAGTGCAACATACGATCTGACGCCAGCAAAAATCACCTCCATAATGGCGGCAGCCGATTCCGGGAACATTCAGGATCAGGCGTTGCTTGCGTCAGAGATCCTTGAAAAAAATGCCGACATCATCCAGGCTTTGAATACCCGCAAAGATGCGGTACTGGGCCTGCCCTGGCATGTTCAGGGAAGTTCTGACGATCCCCGGTCGATCCAGATCGCAAGCCGCCTTGAAGATGTGCTGCGGAGCTGCGGAGATGCTTATGAGGCAGACTCATTTCCCGAGATGCTCTCTGATATGCTCGGAGCCCTTTTGCCCGGGTTCGCCATTTCCGAGATCCTCTGGCTGCCGGGAGGAGAGATCAGGGGATTCCGTCATATTCCCCAGCACCACTTTACTTTTGCAGAAAGTTTTGTGCCGCTGCTTATGACAGATGACGCCCCGGAAGGGATCAGACTTGACCGCAACCGGATCGTATACAACAATGCCCGGATCCACGGCAGTGATCCTGTAAGAGGCGGTCTCATCCGGCCGCTGGCATGGCTCCACTGCTTCAAGCACATTGGCGAAAAAGATCTGCTTTCCTTTGTGGAACGCTACGGAATGCCTTTTATTGCCGCTTCGGTGGATCCTGCCACCTATGACACAGAGAAGAACAAGATCAAATCTCTTGTGCGTAACTTCGGCAGCTCCGGCGGGGGTGTTTTTACCCGTGCGGTGGAGCTGCAGCTCCTTGAATGCCGGAACAACGGTGCGGCTTATTTCACGCTTTTGGAGTATCTTGAAAAGGCCGTCAACAAGGTGATTTTAGGTCAGACGGCAAGCTCCGGCGACAGCTCCGGCTGGAGCAAAGGTGACGCCCAGAGCCAGGTACGGCAGGATATTCTTGAATCGGACTGTACCAAATTGATGCGTCTGGTGGATACACAGATCATCAAGCCCTATGTACTCTATAACTGCGGGCCGGATGTAAAACTGCCCCGCTTTGAAATCGACTTTACGCCCCCTGCGGACAAAGAAAAGCTCAGTCAGGTGATCAAAACCCTCTACGATGCCGGGTTTGAACTCTCTGCCGAAGATGCCTCTGACCTTACGGGGCTCAAACTTACCCGCAGAACTGCCCAGCCCTCTGCTGCCGCTCTTGCCGCAGAAGCCCCCCCAAGCGAATTGGCAGCGTGGCTGGGACCGGTGGCAGAGGCTTTGTCAGATGTGTCTGACGTACTTGATGTGTCAGAGTTGTCAAACAAATTTGGCAGCAGCCAAGCCTTTGAAAACACCTTTGCCCAAGAGCTGCTCAAGGCCCGTAAGGAGGGAGAAAAGTATGCAAGTCAAAACTGATCTGTCACCGCTGCTCAAAGCGCTGACCGATATCACAGCTCCGGATGAGGTCGCATCTGTTATTAAGGGCGTGACCGATGAGGTCTATAAAGAAACCCGTGCGCGGGCACTGAAACTCGGCAGCCGTCTGGGACCACGCATCGCCCGGTCGCTTCGCACCACCGTCAGCGGTTTGGAAGGGGAAGTCCTTGCTTCAGGTGCAGACGGCTATGTGGGGCTCCACATTCATCAGGGCGGCCCTGTCAGGAGCCGCAACGGCAAGATCCTTGCCATTCCCACCAAGTGGAACAATGACAAAGACAAGTTTGCTTCTGACCGCAATGATCTGCAGCTGATAAAATCAAAGCGAAAGAACAGAGCTTATCTTTTCAAGAAGCTGCTGACCCCGGGTGAAGTTCTGGGGCGGCCGCTTTATGTGCTGACACCACGGACACGGCCCCAAAGGCCCCGCCCCTGGTGGCCCGACAGCAAGGATCTTGACACGCTGGCAGAAAAGTTTATCAGGGAGAATTTATAATGGTTGAAGGCAGAGAAAAGGAGTTCATCACTCAACGGGTCAATTTGCCCACTGCCAAAAGCAGCAGCCAGATTTCCGCAGAGATCCCTCCGGAAATCCGGGCAAAGGCGTTTTTTTCTGCCCGGGTGGCTGAAGCACATATCCTTGAAAGGTTCAGAGAGATCTCTGACCGGTACAGTTCAGGGGAGATCAGCCGGGATGAAGCCCGGCATCTGCTGCGGCAGTATGCGACAGCCCACGGCAAAGATGACGGATCTAAAGGTTTGCGCAATCTGGCAAGCACCGCAAGGCTGAATCTGATCCTGGATCAGAACGCCAAGATGGCAAGAGCTGTGGGACAGTATGAAGCCATGCATCGCCCGGCGAACTTGAAGATGTTTCCCTATGTGATCTATCAAGCCTCCGTGGGGAGCCGCTCCCCCAGAGACAGCCATCGGAAATATGACGGCATGGTCATCGACAAGCGTGATCCGTGGCTCCGGACTCACTGGCCTCCCTGGGAATTCGGCTGCAACTGCGATTTGCTGAACTGCTCTGAAAAAAAAGCAAGGACTTTGGGCATCAAGCCCATGTCAAAGCCCGAAGATCTCAAGATCGAAAGCGACAGCGGCTTCGCCTTTGACCCGGCAACCTGGTTTCAGGAGTATGACTGCAGTATTATCAAAAATCCCGAATTCCGGGCAAATGTAATTGATGATATGGCAAAACGTTTTCCGGAAGTAACAGAAAACATTTACCGAAGTAATGCGACTGGCTATCTTGAAGGTAAAGCCGCAGAACTGGAGCGCAGAATTCAGACAGAAGCTGCTGAAAAGGTCTTTCCGGATGAGCCGAAAACATTTTTGGAAGGCGAAAATCTTGCCAAAGCCCAGGCCCAGGCAAGAAAAGCCGTTGCGCCCGAAGTTATGCAGGCAACAGATGACGCTGTTGCAAAGATCGGAGCTGACGGCATAGAACCTTTTATGCACTATTCCAGCCGTCCGGGAGACAGTGAAAACATTGTTTTAAGACAAGCCGCCTTCAAGGAGGGGGAAATCGACTGGACCGGCGTTGATGCAACTCCGAAACGCAAAAAAGCTGTCGCTGACCTGCAGCACCTGCTTGAAATCATGCCAAAGTTTCACGGGACTCTTTATCGGGGATGTGCGTTTTCAAGCATCAAAAAAGCAGAAGATTATGTTACAGATCTTTTTGAGAACCCGACATCACTGAAAGGTTTTATCTCAACAACCCCTGATCCGGTTGTAGCGCATCATTATGCAGCATCAGGGGATTTTAAGATCATTGTGGTCATACCCAACAGCAAAAACGGCGTTTATTTCGGACCATACAGCAGACATCCGGAAGATGAAGAAACCTTGATAAGCTATAAATTTTTCCTGCGTGGCTTGAAAAAATATGAAAAAGATGGTATATTGTACATATTGGCAGAGGAGTTACCAAGATGACATATCTCTATGAAACAAAAGAATGGGAAGAGATGGTAAAAAGGGTTGACCGTCAAGTCGCAGAAGAGGGCGGTCCGACCGGCAGCAATATGGCTGAACCGCTCTGGTTTGCCCCGGGCCCTGCCGTAATGCCTGAAGATCTGCCGCCTGAAGAGGCCGCCAGAATAGAAAAAGAAATCAGAGAAGCCAAAGAGGCTCTTGCCCGTATGGCTAAATAACTTTCACCGCCTTTTACATAAGCACGCAAAAGACCTTTGCGTGTTTTTTTATGCCCTTTTTTCTTGAAAAGTCAAGTTTTTTTGTCCGACAAGTCCGACCCGTCAGACACGTCCGACTTTACCCCGAAAGCCCCAAAACTATGAACTACACCATTTTCGACGGTCTGGCTTTAAGTGATCTGCACTTTGAGCCTGACCACCCCAAACCCTTCCGGCTTTTTGCCGCAGGGGAAAACCCTCTCACCCGCAACGGGTCGCCTTGTGTGCTGAATCTCTCTGCGGAAGATATCAAAGCAATGGCTGATTATCAGCACAAGAAAGGTGAAAAAATCCCCATTGACAGCCGCCACGCCCTCTTCCTTGCCGCCGAAAAGGCAGGGGTGAGCGAGAGCGAGGCTGTGAAAGCGGTCACTTCAAAAGTGGCTGCTCTGGGCTTTGCCGCCCTTGAAGCACGCCCCGACGGTCTTTATGCCGTCGATGTTGAACTGCTGCCCCTTGCCGCAGAACTTTTCAAACAGGGCTCTTTGCGTTACTGGTCGCCGGTGATCCGGGGCCTTGACCGCAAAACCCCTCTGCGGATCACAAGCATTGCCTTTGACAATGTGCCCGCGCTGAACGGCCTTGATGTACTGGCCGCAAGCGATAATTCAATGTCGGACCTGTCGGACAGGTCAGACTTGTCCGACGCAAACAGAAAGGAATTGACTATGACCGAAACCGAAAAAGCTCTGAGAGCTCTGCTGGGCAACGATGCCCTGGTGCTTTCGGACACCACCGACGCAGAGACCGCCGCCGCCATTGAAGTTCTGGGGACGGAACTGCAGCAGCTCCGCAGCGATAAAGCCGCCCTTGAACTGGCAGCCGAAACCGCTCAGAAGACCGCCCTCATCGACAAAGCCATTGCCGAAAACCGCGCCACCAACGCCGAGCGTGAAGGTCTGATGCAGCTTGATCTGGCGTGGCTCTCTGCCGAACTTCCCAAACGGCCCGCTGCGGCGGTGCCGGTGACAGAAGTCCCCGTCCCTGAAAAGAAACCCAAAGTCACCCTCACCCCCGAAGAAAAAGAGTTCGCTCTTTCCCAGGGCTTGACCGAAGAAGAATATTTGAAATCCAAGGAGAATATCTGATATGAACCAAATTTACGATTCCAGGCCTCTGGCACGTTACGAGATCGCATCGGGTGCAACTATCGCCTGCGGCAGCTTGGTGGCCCTTGACGGCTCTGGAAAGGCCGTTTCTGCCAGCGATACCGCCGGACTCCGTGTGATCGGTGCGGCAGTCAAAACCGTTGACGGCAAAGTTGAAGTCGGCTGCGGCATTATCGCCTTTGCCAATGATGCCGGAAATCCCCTGACCCGTGCCGATCGCGGCAAAGCCGCCTTTATCAAAGATGCCCTGACCGTTGACGCTGCGGGAGGAACCAACAAAATCACCGCAGGTATCGTGGTCGATGTCATTGACGGCGACGTTTATCTTGATCTCACACCGGCGGCTCTGGCTGTTGCAGAGCTTGCCAAAAAGTAAAAAAGAAAGGAATATTTTATGGATCTCACACCTGAAAATATGAGCAAACTGTTTGTTACTTTCAATGCCTATCTCCAGCGTGGACTGGGAGGAAGCTGGCAGGATTACCAGAAGTTCTGTACCGTGATCAACTCCGGAAGTGCCATTGAAAAATATCCTATGACCATCATCAAGGGAGCTATGCGTGAGTGGGTCGGCCCCCGTGTGATCAACGGCATCGACGGCAAAACCCTTGAAGTGACCAACCGGGACTTTGAACACACCGAAGGCGTCAGCCGCAACGATATCGAAGATGACAATATCGGGTTTTACTCCACGCTTTTTACCGAAATGGGTATTTCCGCAGGCAATCTCTGGGCAGAACTTGCCGTTGAGGCCCTCACCGGGAACGGCAAATGGGCGGACGATTCCCCCTTCTTCAGTGCCGGGCGCAAGATCGGCAAGGCAAAGATCGACAATGTGGTAAGCGGAGCCTTGACGGTTGCAACTTACGAAACCGCAAGGGCCAAGATGATGGCATTCCGCAAGGCCGACGGTACTGCATTGGGCCTTGTTCCTGATGTGCTGATGGTGGGGCCCTCTCTTGAGGGGACCGCCCGCCGGATCCTCAAGGCTGAAATGGTTGCTGAAGAGGGCGTCCCCGTCAGCAATATCCACAAGGATGAGTGCGAAGTTCTCCTCAACCCCTATCTTGTGGGAGACAATGCAAACAAGTGGTTCCTGATGAATACCCGCCGCGGTATCAAGCCCGTGGTGATCCAGAAACGCAAAGTGGGTACACTCCAGCGTTGGGACCGTGACAGCGACCCGTGCGTCAAAGACAGCAACCGCAACGAATACGGACTCCATTATCGTGGTGCAGCCGCCCTTGTAGCTCCCCAGCTGATTATCGGCGGTAACTTGTGATGTACGCTTCTGTCAAAGATCTTCAGCTCCGTCTGGGGCCGGTGTATGCCGATCTTTATGCTGAATGCTTTGAAGCTGAAACGCCTGACAACACGGTTCCGGAGTCAGATCTGGCCGCTGCCGCTGCCGAAATCGACGGCACATTGGGGGTTCGTTACACACTCCCTGTTACAGCACCGCATTCGGCAGCACTGCTGAAAAACTGGTGCATCACTCTGGCAGAGGAACTCGCCTGGGCAAGGAGCGGCAAAGAGGAAACTCCCGCCAATGTGAAAGACCGTGTCGCCCAGGTCCGCAAAGCTCTGCTGCGTGTGGCAGAAGGCTCAATGCTGCTCCCCGGAGCTGTGCAGGCAGCTTCAGGAGGCGGCTCTGTGGTGACTGTCGAAGGAAACGATGTGGTTTTCGGCAGGGAAAAGATGAAAGGCTACTGAAAAATGGCTCCGGGCCGACTCTTTGATATCGCTTCTGAAACTGCTGCCGCACTGGAACAACTTGAGTGCTTCAAAAACATCACTGTCGCCCCCGTTTCATCGGGGGCGCAGCTTTTTGATACCCTTGAAAGTATGACAAGGTTTCCCAGCGCCCTTATCGCCATTGCCGGAGCTGATTACGATGAAGAGGGCCTTGAACGGAATCTCCGGCTCCTTATCGTAGTCGCCGACCGCTACCGGCGCAGCAGCGCCGACAAGGCTTCAGGCATCTGGGAACTGTTGGAAAAAGTCCAGGATCTGGCTCTTGAAAAAGGGCTTATCCCCTGCGGGATCCCAATGACGCCGGTCAACTTCGATCCCCTTGATTCAGGGGATGAAAACATAACCGCCTTTGCCTTCACCCTTGAAGGGTCCGAGGCATAACTTGAAAGGAATTTTTTATGGGAATGAAAACAAAAGGTGTTGCCACATTGAACCCGGGAGCCCCCGATCAGTCCTGGGGAAAATGCCGCAATCTTGAAATCACCGACGAAGCCGAAAAGGAAACGATCACCAACGGCGACGGTGATACGGTGGGAATCATTTACTCCGATGTTCGCCAGAAGGTTTCCGGTGAATTTATCCCCCTTGCAGACCAACCCAACAGCCCTGTTGAATCTGAGGATATTGTGGGAAAAACCCTTGCCGTCACACTTCACGGCACGTCGAATACCATCAATGTGGTGGTGGATACGGCAACAAAATCTTATGAAGCAGGGAAGGCGTCAAAATTCAAGTTTGACGGGTATGTCTATCCGAATTTGGTGGAAGAAAACTCCACGGAACAAGGTGGTGATTGATGACTTCCCAAACAAAACTTGAAAAAGCCGCCCTTGCAGCAGATCTGGCACGGGATGAAGCCGCCGCAGGGGTTGAGTTTGCTGAAGATTACCGCATTTTTGAAGGAGTCAAACTCTATTATCCCACAGTGGCACACCGTTGGGTGCTGATGAAACTCGGGGGCGAGGCCTTCAAAAAACTTGACAACTTTGACAAGGCAGCCGTTATGGCTTATGTTTTGAGTCACCCGATGCCGGAAAATCTGGGACGTCTTGCAGCAGAACTCAGGCAGGGGACAGCCCTTGATGCTGCACTCCGCTGGATCGCTAAAGAAAATGTGCCCCCTGAAATCGTGGGTGTCGTCAGAGATCTGATGACTCATCCCTATGCTTCAGGTGAAAGCACCGACCCTACGAACCCGGCTCCCTTGAATTCTACTGGTGGAGCCGGATCATCCACGGCCTTGCCGTAAATTATCATTGGAGCGAAAAAGAGATCCTGGGCTTACGCTGGGATCGTGCCATAGCTTACCTGGATGAGATCTCCATTGATGCCGGTCGTCATCCGATCCGCAAAGAACCGGTATTGGCTGCTGAAAGATACTATGACCAACTGCTCTTGAAAGATTTGAAGGAGAAAAATCGTGGGAACAGCTCTTGATATTCTCATTACCGCCGATGTCGCAGAGGCCGTCAACAACATCAATACCGTTGCCGATGCTGCAGCAGAAGCAGTGCAGACAGTAGAGGCACTGCCCCCAATACCCGATCAGACCATAACGGTCGATGCCGACATAACACAACCTGCGTCAGACTTGTCAGACCTGTCAGACTTGTCAGACAAAAAGGTCACTGTCACCGCTGACGCCAGTCAAGCGGTCACTGCTCTTGACACTCTGCCGCAGGTTGACGACCAAACCACAACGGTCGATGCCGACACCAGTCAGGCGGCATCAGATCTGTCTGAGGTGTCCGACAAGTCAGACATCCCTGACAAAAAGTTTTCAGTTTATGCCAATGTCAAACCGGCTCTTGCAGACTTGGGCAAAGTTGCCCGTCTTATCGCCAAAAATGCTGCGGCAGGTGCCAAATGGGCGGCGACACAGGCGGCAAATGCTCTCAAGTGGGCTGTCGCCGGGAGTTCTGCTGCCCTTGCAGCGGGGGGAGTTGCGTTGACAAAATACGGCAGCCGTGCCGAGGATACCCGCCTTGCCTTCAGAACTATGCTTGGGTCTATGGCTGACGGCGACGCTATGATGGCAAAGCTTGACCGTTTTTCCAATTCAACGCCTTACTCCGGCGATCAGGTCAATCAGGCTGCTAAAACACTTTTGGCTTTCGGTGTCGCCGCTGGCGATGTTGAAAACACTTTGCGCAAAGTGGGGGATGTAGCTGCCGGATCAGGCAAGGACTTCAACGAACTTTCCGCCATTTACGGTAAAGTTTTTGCAAAAGGCGTTATGGACACCGAAGCTATGAACCAGATGGTTGAAGCCGGTATCCCCATCGTTAAAACTCTTGGGGCAATGTTTGGCAAGTCAGGGCAAGAGATCTATGCTATGGCAGAAAAAGGCGAGATCACCGCCGCCGCTGTGGATCGTGCTTTCGCTCAAATGTCCGGTTCTGGCGGTGTCTTTTCCGGAATGATGCAGAAACAGTCTGAAACCGTTTCAGGTATGTGGGGCGCCATCACCGGACAAATTGCCTATGCCGCAAGCAACATCGGTGAAGCTTTGCTCCCGATGCTGAAAGTCGTTTTGGGGTACTTCCAGTCCTGGGCGGACAAAATTGCAGAAATGTCTGCCGACGGCTCTCTTATCCGCTGGTTCGGCAAGATCGCTGTTTCTGGCGTGACTGCTGTGGGAGAGTTGATAAAATGGTCTGTCACTTTAGCCAACCACTTTGCCGCAGCATTCAAAACCATTGCTGCCTGGGGAAAGGTTCTTTGGAATGGCTTGAAAACCGGATTACTGGGGCTGATCACGCTGCTTGTAGGTGCATTTGAGGGAATCGTCAACGCCGCATTGGCCGCTTACAATGCCGTTGTCCGCTTTTTCGGCGGCAAAGGCAAAGAGATCAACTGGACCTGGACAAAGGCATCAGCCGGTGTCACTGCCGATACCGCAAAAGAAACGGCTCAAAATTACCGGGAAGCTACTGACGGAAGATTTTTTGCTGAAGCGATGACAAAGAATCAATCCTTTGATGCCGCTGTCAACAAAGCCGTCAGCAGTATCAATAACAGGCTCTCTGCCGCCGTGGATCAGGCGGCGAAAACTCAAGCCAAGCGTACTGCTGATATTGATAAAAAGCTCCAATCGGGAACGATCCCTGATGAAGCAAAACGCACAGGCACTTCAGCACAAAATAAAGCTGAGCGGGTCGATGTTGATCAGCTTGCCCGTGTGGGCTTGTACAACTTTTCAAACAACGATGTTCGATCTCTGGATATCGAAAGAAACAATCTGATCCGGAAACTTTTGAAAAAGGATCCAGTGAAACTGGAAATCGTGGAGGTATAAATGAAATTACGGGGGAGCGTTTCCCAAACACCATTGCCGGGATATCCCAAACTGCAGAACCAGGACGGGAGTTTGGAACTTCAAGTCAATTATCATCTCAACAGTACCGAGATCTCAACTCTTCCTGAAGATGGTGAGGACTTTCTGGATGAAAGATTCCCTCAGTTTCACGGACTTGGGCTGCGTTTGACCAGATTGAATCTGACACCGAAAAACGGTTATTCTGTCTGGCTTCTTGAGTTGACATATTCAACTCCCGCAGACAGTTCCGGGGAAAATCCTGAAGCTGAAGAAACGATTGAATACGACACTGATGAATATGAAGCACCTTTGGCAAGCTGTGAAGGATACCGTACCAACTGGGATCACGTTTTACTTCAAAATGACAAAAGCCAAGAGACCATCAACAAAACCTGGTGGGAAAACGCCGTCAACACCGTTATTCCGGATGAAGCCAAAGAACAGGTCAAATGGGCTAAAGCCGATGACGGTGTTCCTGACGGATGGCACGTTGTTTATGCCGAAACAATGCCCGGTGTTACGGGCAGATTGACAGGGGCCGGTGTCGTCACCGTAACCGTCCGGAAAAACAGCAAAAGTGCCCTCACGCGGGCGATGAAATCCGACTATACCCGGCAGACACCGCCTGATACTTTCGAACAATCAGGCGAGTGGCTCCGCTGTGGATCCTCTATCCGCAAAGAGGGTAAAAAGTGGGTCCTCACCGTCAAATACCGCAATGCAAAGAAAATTGAAGAAAGGCTTTACAAATGAAACCCTCTCTTCCTCCCAAAGTCAGCACTTCCATTGACCGGATCAGTGCGGCGACCTGGAACAGACTTATTGATTGTCTGGCTTACGGGATGAGTCACCCAAGAGGTGACGGGCATACCATTTTCAACCGTCTGGGTGATCTGCTGACCACTGATCGCCGCAACTCCTCCGGCAGCGGGGAAAGTCCCCTTGTGGGGCTTTTTCGCGTCACAGACAACGGCGACGGCACCTTGACCGTGGGCGGTGGGTATGTCAACCGTAATGGACTTGAATTTTTCTGGTGGCCCGGCAATGTCAAACTTCAAGCTGCCGCCGGGGCATTGTGCATCTGCACAGAACCCAAAGACAAATTGGGGAACTGGACCGAAGTCACGCCGCAAATTATGGCTGAGCCCAATCCCTGTGCTTATCCGGTTGCGGAAATCACTTCCGAAAATGGGAAGTTTATCATTGAGCAGTATCCTGTTACCGTGGCAATGATCTTCCGCTCAAAACGCTGCACGATAGCGGAGTTGTAAAATGAAAGATTTTTTCAGAGATGAAAAAAAACTTTCCGGTTTTGATCCTCAAACTTATTGGGATTCATTGCTGGATCCATCTCCTGACAACCAGCTTTCCGATTACGGTTGGGAAGGGTTGACTTCAAGTGACATAAGCGCACTGCTTGCTTTGCAATGGAAATTTGACACAAGGGGAGAATTTGAGGCGGCGTACCGTGAACTGCAACCTACCGCAACAATTGAGGGGCTTTGCACAACAGCAGGCGGGCTTTTGATGGTCGATGATACAGGAGATTTGATTTCATGCCGCCAAAACTGTGCAGCATTACCGCCGCTGGTAGTGTACCTCAGGATCAATCCGGAATTTGAAAAAAAATTTCTGGAAGAATATGGCTGGCATGGGGGAGTCTATCAATATTTCATTGAAGAGTTGGAGCATCATCCGGAATGTATGTTGTGCAATCTTGTTTACTCCAATGTAAATAAACTTCTGAATATTCCTGATAAGCAATTAGAGTACAGTATCTGGCCGGTTGACCAAATGATCCCGGAGCCGGAAATAGATAAAGAGGATGATTTGATAAAACCGGTATATCCGTCTCCGGCGGACGAATACCTTTTTGCTCATGAAGTGATGCGGTATGTCGGTTCATTTCCCTTGCCGGATGCAGAAGAAATGCTTGAAATCAAATTCAAATGGCAGAGCGGCCACAACGATGTCAATATGATTTCTGAAATACGAGCTGTCATTTTTGGCATTGATACCGGCTGGAAAACCATCAGCCGCAGCGATTGGCGTACTTTAGCGACGATTTCCGTGAAGGACTTCCGCCATATATTTGTCAATGGCATAAAAGGCAAGCTCCGGCCGCAGTTCTGGTATGACTATTTCAAAAGAATCGGAGAGCTTATTTCCGGTTAAGTACACTTTTTACAAAAAGTAAAAAATAAAAAAAGGTTTACACACTTATGCAAACGATAGTTGCGCTTCTCAAAATCACCGGATCAGCCGGTTCCTGGGCAACGCAGTTCGGCAAACGTGCCAGTGCCCCTGAAATTATGGTCGGTGTGTCGGCGCAACTGCGTTTTGACCTTCGGCAGAATACCTGCGGCAGCGACGGGATCTTACTGCCTTACCCTGCTGCAGAACTTCAAAGTGACGCCTTTTATCTGGCTCTGGATGTCGATTTTCTGCAAGAGACAACTCCCAAACTGCTGATTTCCTCAAAAGTAACATTATCCCGAGGGGGCAATGGGGAAACATTCCTTGATGCTGTTTTGCCCAATACGGCGACACCGGCGATCCTTGCCGTTCTTGCCGCAAAGAAAAACTTGACTCTCCACGGTGAGATCGGTGGGTTTTCCGGCTCCAACGGGGCTGATTGTGCGGACTGGGCGACCGGCTTTGACATTACTTTGCGGAACCGTGTTTATCTTGGCAGTGAAATTCCGCCTGAAGTTGCTTCTGATCCGGAGTATCTGACAGCCGCCCAGGTCAAAGCCCTCATCGCCGAAGCCACCCGCTCCGAAACGCCGGGCCCCCCGGGACCGGAAGGCCCTCCGGGTAAAGATGGTCAGACAGGCCCGACAGGTCCTACTGGTCAGACTGGTCCGACTGGTGCCGACGGCAAAAGCGCCTACCAGATCGCCGTTGACAACGG
The DNA here is from genome assembly GCA_017629975.1 of Lentisphaeria bacterium. Classification (GTDB taxonomy): domain Bacteria; phylum Verrucomicrobiota; class Lentisphaeria; order Victivallales; family Victivallaceae; genus UBA1784. Next base: position 6,325 of record JAGBWB010000308.1, on the reverse strand, counting down.
CTTTACGGGCACCGTCACCCAGTGGCTTGAAGAACTCAAAGGAGAGCCGGGAACAGGGCTGCAGGTCAACGCCACAGGGGAGCTGGCAGAACTTCACGCCTATGATGATGAGAAGGCAGGTTTTGTTTTTGCGGCATCGGTTGTTGACTCCGTGGCTAAAACGACGACCAAATATTATTACGTCAAAGCCTCTGACCTTGAGGGCGACTGGTGCGAACCGCCTTTGATCGACACCACTTACCTTAAAACTGAAGCGATCAATGTTCTTGACCCCGTTACATTCAGCAGTGCTCCCGGCAAGGATTTATTGCAGCTTGATTTGTCTGCCTTTCCGAATTGCTGGCTTGCCGGTGTTACCATCGACACCGAAGACGGAGAGCTGCAGCTCAATCCCGGTACCACCGGGATCAAGAAGGTGCTCCGCACTAAAGAAGGATTTTTACACATCTGGTTCGGCGAAGCAGTCCCTCCTTTTGAGACAGGCAAGCTCTACTTGACCCAGTTCCTGGGATTAAGCGATTCCTCCATAACGCCGCCGGAATCGGTTGGAGTTGAATTCCTGTATGGTTATGTAACAGACGATACTCTTACCGGCATTGCTCAAATCACACCTGCACATCTGACTCAGCTGACCAAAGTCACAGCAGCGTCCCTTGACAAAACCTCTCTGGGCGTCGTCCACGCAGGCTCCTGGCCCGTGGTGATCGTGCCTGAAGGCTATGCCGCCTTCAAAGATGACGGTCTGGGCGGCATGGTGCCCTTCAGCATCGACAACGGTGCGGCCAACACCGGTGCCAACGGTATCGCTCTTGAAGGTATCGGCAGAGTCTACGGCGAGTTCAAGCTCGCCAGTGCAGAGATCTTTATTTATGTCAGACCAGTCTGACAAGTCTGACAAGTCTGACTTAAAAAAAGGAGAAAACCTATGTCAATTATTGAAACCGCAAACGCCCTGCGGCCCGGTATCGCCAACACGCCACTTGATGCTCGCTGCCGTGTTAACACGCTGGCAGAGATCAGCAACATCACGCTGCCGTACGTCGGCCTGATCACCTACTGCCTGGAAACGCAGAAATATTACAGAATAACAAAACTCAAATCCAAACAGATCGGAGCCCTGACCGTCCCTGATGCAGCTGTTGATGCGTTTGAGCCGTTGCCCATCACTCAAACAGAACTCAACGCTCTTATCGTGCAGCAGATCAAGTACAATCCGACGATTCTGCAATTCCTTGCAGAACTCATCAACACATCAACTCCCTCTGAGCCGACACCTCCGGATTTGCCGTATACTTATCCGGAAGGTGTTACAACTGACTGTATCACGATCACGATGCCTGAAGAAAAATACTTCACATCTGATCCGCAGAATTATGACCCGTCTTCATACATTTGGAGCGATGACGACACTCTCTACGTCGAGATCTATCTGGGAGATGTCCCTGTCCACACTAAGTATCGATACATGTATTTGGATGGTTTAAAGGCGGAGAGTAGTCAAAGAGAATATTTTAACAGCGACTTTGCCGGTGAACGTATCGGAGTGATGATAGAAGGCGGCGTCAAAGGTATTTTGACCGTGTATTTCAAGCGGGGCGACGGGACGATCCAAAAAGAGGAAACAGTCAACTTCACAGGATTCCATATCCCCCAATATTACACCAGACCTGCCGGTCTTGGATTGTGGCAAATAAAAGGGTATAATACATCCTCCTCTGTTTATGATATTTCCGCCGAGTATTGGGACGGAACCGCCTGGGTAGACTTCCCCGAAGACGGACTTGGACCGGAGGCAGCGGGATGCTATTACCGCATAAAATTCTCGTCCTCGTTTAATAATTCTACTGTTATTTGCTGGAGTAATAATAATGTGCTCGGCGATCCATTCCATTATATTGAGTGAGGTTAATAATGAAAAAAATTCTTTTATTCATCGTGACAGCATTAAGCATATTGACAGCAGGAGCCTGTCAATACGGTGAGCCTCCTGTTGAGTATGTTGACGGATACGTTATCCCTTATATTTCTCATATCAATAGTTCTGCTGCGTGGAGCGTTATTAACAGTAGTCCTACTTACTCCAGTTTCAGCAGCCCTTCCGGAGGTTCACTGCATCTTCCGTTAAGCGTAAGAATATCAACATCAGAAAGATACGCCTACAATTGTGCTTTATATGGCGTGATGGCGTATGATAACAGCTTTGGTTTGTTGGAGGATTCGCAGCTCGAAATAAAACTTGATTATTCAACTGACAATGGAACAACGTGGACATTGCTCGCACGCAAGATTTTTCGCAATGCAAGGCAGCAACTTATCAACGGCTATTCTTTGGGGAGAAATTTGCTGAGTGAAAATTTGTCACCCGGAACAAAAATATTGCTGCGCTTCCGCTGCGGTCCCCCGGGATTTTCAGATGCGGCGTTTAAGTCAGCTTCATACGGCTCCCTTGTGATAAGAGAAGCACCAGAAGTAACCGGTTCGTTACAGCCAGCTCACGGCACCGTTGAATTTGTTACTGAATATACAATTACAGGTCCCCGGCGACCGGGAAGGAATTAAAAAATGCGTAAACTGTTTTTGCTTTTGCTCTGCGGCAGCCTTTTTGCCGAAGAACCATTGCCTCCCGTGGCTATGGCAACGGTTAAAACGGCAACTGTTCCCCTGCCGGTGATCCGGCTGGCTGAGGTGCCGCTTCCGGAAATCAAGCTGCCGGAGATAACCACAGTCACCTTTGTGTCTGACCTGTCAGACCTGTCAGACCTGTCAGACAAGTCTGACACTCTTGCCATTGCCACGGTTCCTGTGCCTAAAGTGGTGATCACCACTGCCGCCGATATGACAGCTGTAAAAGAGTTGCGCGAGACTAAAACAAGACTCTTTCGCGATCAGCGGAACCTCATCTATGACAGCACCGCAGCACCGGGTAATGTAGACTTTGCCGCCTGGCTTGATCTCTACAAGAACCATACGCCCTATACAGGAGCATACATACCGCTGCAAGACGGAGTGCGGATGGTGGCAGAGTTGCGGTACCCGATTGATGAGAAGGTGCTTGCTGACAATTTGACTTTCTATAAGTCAAAAGGGTATAATGCCGTACTCATCACATTTGACGGTTCTGAAGAACCATACCACCTGACTGCCCTTGCTGACAAGGTAACTGCGGCAGGGCTCAAAGTCTGGTACGCCTTCGGCGGTGCTGAAGACCTGAAACTTTCGGTTTTCATCCATCCTCACAAACTGCAGCGCCTGATTGCGGCACTTGCTCCGAAGTGTGCCGGAATGCTGCTTCACTGGCGCAGAACCAGTCAGCATTTGCTGCTTCAAGACCGTCCTTTTGCTGACTTCCTGATCCGGAGTGCCAGAGAGGTGAACCCAGATCTCCAGATCATCGGCGAAAGTTACTTCGGCAAAAATGCCGAAACCAAAGGAAAGTTTGCAGTCACAACCTCAGTTCCTGCAAACAGCTCCGGAGTTCTGCTGCAAAATGTGGGCTATCCCTTCTACAACCCGGCAAAAGTGTTTGACAAGTTGTTTGCTCACTTGAGAGACGTTCCCAAACTGGTCTTAGTGCTGGGCGAAAAACCTTATTATGCCACCCGTCGGCGGAATAAACTCAGCTTTGAGCAGAATTGGCAAATTAAAAGGTCAATCGAAGAGCGTTTCCTTGCCGCTGGAGCTGCCGGTACCGTCACGCTCCACGGCGACGGCTCCAACGGTCTTTACAACCGTAATCACACAGATAACCTCGGGGCTACATCCCGGTAAAACAAAGAAAGGTAAAAAAATGAAAAAACTCCTCTCCATCATCGGGCTTGCTCTTATGGCAAGCGGTCTTTTCGCAGCTGAAGACATCAAAACGCTGGTAGAAGCCAAAAATTATACCGGCATTGTCAAGCAGGCTTCTGAATTGCTCGAAACAGCCAAAACAAATTCCAATCAGGGGGCAAAGTTAAAGGTTATCAATGGTATAATTCTTGCCAGAGTTTGTACCGGAACTTACAAAACAAGTGCCGAGGCGATTACAGATCTTGAGTCAATGATGCGTGACATTGGCTATACACGAGATAACGCTTCCTGGGCAAGGATCTTCATTTATGAGAAATTCAATGAATTGGAGAAAGCTCTGGCGGTACCTGCAACGGATAAAAGTGGTCAGCTCCGTCGGGCAGTGGTGCTGGCAGCTCTCAAGCGGTATGAAGAGGCAGCTGACACCGCCTTTAAGGTGGGCACGCCCCTGGGAATCAGTATAGCGGCCAAGTATATCCGTTTGGCAAAAGCACCTGAGAAGCTCTATACTTACATATTGACCGGTTTCACCACGGGAAGCATCAAGCAGCCCAGTGAAGTCAAACGGCTTGTCGCGATCATTCTTGAAACTGATTTTTCCGGAACAACTGTCACCGACGCAAAAATCAAAGTTCTCCTTCAGACGGTTAATCGACGTTACAGCAGACTCTTGAAACCCGGCGTCGTGACTGCCTGGGATGAAGTGATCCAGATGGTCAGACAGACTCTTGAGACGTATTGATACTGATATGGCGAAAGTTGAGATCTTTTCCAAAGGCGGAGATACCTGGCTTCGGACTCTGACTGATTCGCATTTCACCCTTGCCGGGAGAAATTATACGATCCCGGCAGGTTTTGAATGTGACGGAGCCAGCATCCCCCGTGCTTTCTGGCGGATCATCGGTCCTCCGATGGACTGTCATTATATTGAAGAAGCAATCCGGCACGACTGGCTTTACCGCTGTCAGGTGGTGAGCCGGAAGGCTGCGGACAAAGCCTTTTTCGTCTGGCTTGACCAAAAAGGTTTGCACATCAGACGATACCTTATATACATAGCGGTCCGCCTTTTCGGGTGGATCGCCTGGCATAAAAACAAGAAAGGAAAAAATGAAAAACAGTTTACTCACTTTGGTGGCATTGGCAGCATTGATCCTGACGGGATGTAATTCCGTCTCGGAACAGATCACCGCAGCCGCCGGAGGCAAGAACCTTGCCCTTGACGGTTATGTTATGTACGGCTCCATTGAAACCGCCGACAGCGAAACCGGCACTCCAACGGGAAAACTGATTATCGGGCGTCTCACCTACAAGAGCCGCAAAGTCGGCATCCCGGCGGATCAAAAAGTTCCCACCACAGGGAACTTCAAATCCACCCGCACCAAAAGTCTTTTCGGCACCGAGGAGCATATCATTGAGTACGACTTTACGGCAGGCAGCGACGCCGATGCCGCCGCCGCCCGTAAAGCCCTTGAATCCAAGGTTCAGCAATCCCTCACCGCCGCTTCTCTCAAAGACTGACCCCAAAACACCAATCCCCCGACAGCTCACGCCGCCGGGGGATTTTTTTTAACAACTTTGCACAAATCCAGTGTGCAAACAAAATCACACAAGCCGCCCAAACCGGCCCTTACAATATACGAAGCCGCAAGGCGTCACTTCACTGTGCCGTCAGGCACAACTTCACTCAAAAGGCGCAGCCTTTTCTTCACATCTTCACCAAATTCCAGAAGCCTTGCTTGTGAAGTCGCTCCCTTTGGTCGCTTGTGAAGACGTTTCGCTTACGCTCCACTTGTGAAGTTGCCGCCTGTCGGCGGGTGGATGTGTTTCTTTTTACTGCGCTTCGCTTACACGGCGGCAAGCCGCCTTGATTTTTATTTTTGCAATGCTATATTAACTCTGAAAGGAGATCATCTTATGGTTGAAAGCAAATGGCGTTTAATCCTTTTCTCCGCTCTGTGTGTAATATTTTTATCCGGTTGCTCCGGATTTTCCCGCTTGCCTGAAATAAACTTTGTTGGCAAGAATCGGGAAGAAGTTGTCAGAATATTCGCTCAAAATCCGGAAAAATCATACGATGGTAAAATAAATCTGATGATACCTGTAAGTCGTCACAATCCGTTGGATTGTAATGGAAATTTATATTTTGATACATCTGAAGAAGCCATAGTCAATAAACAAATACAAAAAGCTCTGGCAATAGGCGGTTATAGAACTGCACGCTTGATGGCTGTGCCGGGGGGATGGGATTATTATGAAGTTGTTTTTGACAAAAATAATATTGCCATTTCGCAGAAAATATCCACTCAATTTGATGGACCGTAAAATATCATTCTGAGTTTTTCTGACGGGAAGTGAAGTGATTTTCAGAATTTGATTTCACAGCGAAATTCTGAGTTTTTAAGCTCAAAACGCTGTTCAGAATAGCGGGGGAAGATAAAATTTCCAGCCGCCATTTTTTTTGCCCCCCTTTTACTCTTGCTGAAAAAATCATCCTTGCTATTATTTTCTAAAACTCGTTGACTAAAGGGGCTTTACG
>JAGBWB010000307.1 GCA_017629975.1 Lentisphaeria bacterium | reverse complement strand
GGTTTTCATTCTGCTGCATCTCGCCGCCCCGGCGCTGTCCCATTCCGAATCCGAAAGCCAATTTAAGCTGATGCTTTTCGGCAAGGGCGCGGAGTTGGGTAAATCCGTCACGCATAGTCTCTCTGGAACTGAGTTTTTTCTCAATTTCAGCAAATTCGGCAGGAGCTTTTATTTTCAGCTGGCGATAGACATTGTTGTTGTCAGAAGGCAGTTCCACCTTGGCTTTTTTTGCAAGTTCCTGAAGTTTATTTTCAGCATCAATAAGCTGTTTTGCAACTTCAGCGTATTCTTTGGGGAATTTCTTCTCGATCTCGGACTCTCTGGAGATCCTGCCGAGCATCATTCCACCGAAGCCCATACCGCCGCGCATTCCGCCTCCGGGACCGCCCCAACGCTGACCGCCGCGCATTCCGCCGCGCATTCCGCCTCTGGGACCGCCCCAGCGCTGGCCGCCATTATTCCCGGTGTTGGCATTTGAGCCTTCGGTGGTATCTGCGAAAGCTGAAACCGCACAAATGACCAATGTTCCGCTCAGGAATGCTGCAAAAAAACTCCTTTTCATAAATTACTCCCTTCTCCTCTCCTTTTGTTAAAGATATGCCCTTTCAAAGGGTACTGACACTCCTTTAACGCCGGGAGAGGAGCATTTATTGTGTAAGAAAATGATTTTTTTGAAAAAATCACTCCCACTCAATTGTCGCCGGGGGTTTCTGAGTGATGTCATAGACCACGCGGTTGACACCTTTTACTTCTGAAACGATCCGTTTGGACATGGTGAAGAGGAGATCCCAGGGGAGTTCCACCACTTCAGCGGTAACAGCGTCCACACTGTTGATAGAGCGGATGGCGATGACATTGTCATAGCTTCTGCCGCCGTCACGGATACCGGTGGTCTTGACGGGAACGAAAATGGCGAAAGTCTGCCACGTTTTGGCATACCAGCCGGATTTCATCAGTTCTTCGGTGACGATAGCGTCAGCTTCGCGCAAAACTGCCAGAGTATCTCTTGAAATGGCGCCCAGATGGCGGACACCCAGAGAGGGACCGGGGAAAGGATGACGGTCAAGCATGACAGAGGGCAGTCCCAGAAGTCTTCCCACCTGACGGACTTCATCTTTGAAAAGGCGTTCCACGGGCTCCACCAGTTTGAATTTGAGGTCGGGGGGGAGTCCGCCAACGTTGTGATGGCTCTTGATGGCGGTTTTGCCGTCAAAGGAGATACTTTCAAGGATGTCGGGATAGATGGTGCCCTGTCCGAGGAAGGGGGCATTGACTTCTCTTGCGGCATCGGCGAAAACTTCAATAAACTCTTTACCGATAATCTTGCGTTTGCGTTCGGGTTCATCAACGCCTGCGAGTTTGTCAAGGAAACGGTCGGTGGCGTCAATATAGACCAGATTCATATCAAAAGCGTCGGCGAAGATCTTCTGGACGTTTTCGGGTTCATCTTTACGCAGCAGACCGTGGTTGACGAAGACGCAAGTCAGCTGTTTGCCGATGGCCTTGTGGATCAAAGCGGCAACGACGCTTGAATCAACGCCGCCGGAGAGGCCCAGGACAACGGTCTGGTCGCCCACCTGAGCGCGGATATCGGCAACGGCTTCTTCAATAAAGTTTTCCATGGTCCACTTGCCGGTGCATCCGCACTTGTCAAAGCAGAATTTGACAAGTTCATCAACAGCGGTAGCGGACTCCAGCTTGACGCTTTCCATGCCGGGAAACATTTCGGCAGCGCCGTCAACGGCGATTTTGGGCAGGTCAAGTGCAGCGATCCCGGCAGCCTTGGCGGCGAGTTCGGGTTCATTTTTGTCGGCGCAAAAGATGATACCAACAGGTTTTTCTGCCTGAAGTCTGTCCAGGGGGACAGAGCATGGCATAACCATGGTATAAACCTTGGCACTTCGCACTGCGCGTGCGATCTTCTGAATCTCATTGCAATTGCAATCGATCAGAACAACTGTTTCGGGAGTAACTTTCATTCCAACCTCACTTCCATGTAAGTTACCTTAAATAAAGCCTCCGGGCCGATGCCCGGAGTCTTTGAAAAACACTGAAAACGACCTCAAAATCAATCCAGATACTCGATCTGCTTCACCCGCAGCCGCGCCCGGGGCACTTTTGCGGTTCCATCCGTTTCAAGGTAGTGGATCTTCTCAACAGTGACCAGCATCCGGCATACACCGGTAATTTCATCGTAATAAATACTGTGGTCCGTGTCGCTGACAGTTTGCCCGGCTTTAGAGCGGATATCAGCGTCAAATCTGCCGATACGGGGCAAATTGGAAGCAGAGGGATTGACAACGTCATTGTTGATATCATACCGGCTGATATTTCCCTCAAGGTCGCGGATCTTCTGAGCGACAACAACGATCTTGAAAACATTGGGCACTGAAGCCGTCTTTGTTTCAAGCAAGTTAACGGTTTTGCCGATGATCTCTTCTTTGGCGGCGTCAGTGGAGTATGTTGCATTAACGGTGCCGTCGTTATCTTTGATCAAGTCAAAGAAAGCGCTGTTATCTCCCAGGATCCTGGAACGGAAATATCCATCTATATATGCTGAATTATAGATGTTTTTGATTTTATCATCAGGGATCACGATATCTGATTCAGTAAGATTCTGCGGAGCAGTTTTGAGATCAGAAACTTTTTCAACAAAATCAACAGCCTTATGGGATTTTAAATTGGAGAACAACGCCTTGAATACTGCAAAGGAGAGAGTATCATACTCATCCACATCATCAGTGAGCCAATTTGCGGGCTTGTGAACCAGAGCACTGAGATCAACCTTTCCATAGGACTTGTTGAAAGGCGTCATCTTGATTTGATCAAGAATACCGGCATCACCGTTGCTGTATTTGGTACCGGAGGCTCCGGCGGAACCGGCGGTCATAGTGCCCCACTCGGGGAAATTTTCCATCTTGTGAGCATCAGCTGCCATAGTAAGATTGCTTCCGAATCCGCCGGCAGTTTTCAGATTGATGGTCTGGAAAGGAAGACCGCGGTGAATAAATCCAAGTTCCCAGGGACTTCTCATAGGAGCATTGCGGATCACAGCGGTGGAAATGTGCTTATCATCACCATCGCCACGCCATGCGGGATCAGCCGCTTTCTCAGTATCGCGCTCCTTCTGTTCAATAACAACAGAAGAATTTGCCAAAAAGGGACCGTCAGGCTTGGAACACTTATTGACCTCAGCCTCTGCAACACGGGTTGCCAATTTGTCTTCCCCCCATTCCCATCCGGTCTTTGCCTGAAATTTGATGGCGGGAACAACACTCAAAAACCAGTCACTCTCTTTTACATTGGAAGAAGCCGCAACGCCATTGCTCTGGAATTTTGCATTGAGATTCTGCCGGGGATCGATCGCCTGCAAAGAGCCGAAGTGAAAAATACCGCCTTTGTTCAAATCATCAAGTGATTCAAAGGCCCCCTTTTCAGAATCGGTAACAACAATGAGTTCAGTTCCTGAGGTATCAGCGGGAAATTTGACAAAGTCAATTCCTACACGCTCGGAAGTGCCGCTACCGTCATCTTTAGGCAATTCTGCGGTCAAGACAAGGTTGCCGAGGTTGAAAGCCAACTTGGAAATCTGCACCTCAATATTTTCAGGAACAACATCAAAAGTGACATCTCGCTCGGCACAATCACTTTCTGCAGCTTTAGCAAGCTCCTTGAGTTTGTCGTAAAGACTGATCTTTACAGTCGCAGGATCACCCTCAAGCACTTTATTTTTGATCCAATAGGGTCCGCCCCCCACGACTCCGGAATTAAACTGGATTTTAAAATCCTTCCCCTCAAACTTGGCAGGAGTGGAGGCAGTGGCTTCAGTTGAGTCATAATCCAAAGTCAAATTGGTAATATTCCCGGGGGTACCGTCACTTTTGGTATAAGTTCCCGTGGCCTTGCCCTTGACTGCGATCTTGAAAGTCACCTCCATAGAACGGATGTGACCTTCAAGCTCAGCTGTGGTGATATTATCAGGAACGATACTCTTGTAAATGCGGATCAGCTCTGCAATAACTTCAGCTGAGAGATTCGCCTCAAAATCAAACTTACCTGCTCCTGCTGCAAACTTGGCATCGCTCAATTTGAAACCGAATGCAAGCTCGTTGATGTAGGGCGTTTGCTCATTGCCGGTATATTCAGGCAATCCAGTCGTACTTTTAATAAGAGAACTCCAACTCTTTGCAGGGATGTTGCTTGTTGGTATTGAATCTGCATCGCAATAGTCATTCAAATTAGCGGCAATCTGTTTGCGTAAATGTTCCATGGACCCCCATGATCCCTTTTCAGAGTCATCACCGATGCGGCGCAGGAAAGGAAGTCCGAATTCATTATGCTGCTCAATATAGAAACTGTCAGAGATGCGGCCGTTTGTTTTATCCGGAACTGCAGTCAATCTGTCAATCACAGTACTGTTGTTGAGCAAAGCATCAATCTTGGATTTTTCATCCGCTTTAAGGTCGGTACCTGAGGGCAAATCAATGAAACGGTGATACCAGGTGCCTCTTGAGGAATCCTGAACTTCAAGACGCTTATTCTTATCAGCATCGTAATAATAGGGATGTTCCCCCAGATTGAAACGGGGATAGAGATTCGGAACGCCGTCAACGATGTCGCCGGCGTATGCTTCACGCGCGACTCTTCCCGCACCTTCCACAAAAACATGCTCAAGCCAGCGTTTGCGGTTTTCT
>JAGBWB010000306.1 GCA_017629975.1 Lentisphaeria bacterium | reverse complement strand
CTCAGAAACTGTTCAGAAAAAAGTTCCGGAAAAGCAGCCTTTCTCTCCCCCGAGCCCCCCTGCTCCCCGGGATAAAGGCAGCAGCAAGGTTAATTTTCTGGCTCTGCTGATTGCGTTCTGCTGGTTTTTTTCCGGCTTGAAGGTATTCCCCTATCTTGAAAAGAAGTGCCGGAAAAAAGATGAATTTGTCATAAAATATCAGGAATACCTGAACCTTGCCGCCCTCGTTGCCGCCCCCATCGTCTGCCTGATGGTGGAACTGCACGGATTGTTTGCCGGAAAATTCAAAAGGACTTTCAAACAGAAAGCAGATGAACTTCCTGTGATCGTCAACAGCCAGGGGCAGAATACCTTTGAATCAGGCGATGCCGATAACGAAATCGTTTATTACGTCAGAAAAATGTTTGCAGATGCCCTGAAACTCCACGCAAGCGACATTTTCATTGATCCTAAAACAGGGGATACTTCAGTACTCAGGTTCCGTGTTGACGGCAGTTTGAGAGTCATTGAAGAATTTGACGCCTTTTTTGGTTCCCAGGTCATCAATGTGCTCAAAGTTGCGGGCAACATGAATATTTCTGAACGGCGGCGCCCGCAGGACGGATCATTTTCTCTTTCCGGAAAAAAATACGGTGACATCTCAGTCCGTGCCGCCACAGTCGGTGCTTTCAGCGGCGAAAAAATCGCTTTGCGAATTCTGGGAGATGCATCAGGGCCGAAAACTCTGGCTGAGGCAGGTCTGACCGGAAAGGATCTCTCAACTTTGGAGCAGGCAGCACGTCTCTCTTCAGGCATGGTGCTGATCTGCGGCCCCACCGGCAGCGACAAGACCACCACGCTCTATGCACTTCTTAAAACCATTGACTACTCCATCAAAAATGTGATTTCCATTGAAGACCCCATTGAACATGTAATGCCCTCCATCAGTCAGATGGAGGTCAACGACTCCGCAGGCATCGGCTTTGCCCAGCTGCTCCGCAACTCTCTGCGTCAGAACCCCGACGTGATCTGTCTCGGTGAGATCCGCGATGAGGAAACCGCCCAGACCGCCATCCATGCCGCCCAGACAGGACACCTGATCATCGCAACACTTCACAGCAACGACAACATCGGCACCATTGACCGCCTTGCCAATTTGAATATTCCATTACGCAGTATTGCCGGAACTCTGAGACTGGTCGTTTCGCAGCGTCTTGTCCGGAAACTGTGCACCTGTAAAAAAGGACATGCCCCCACGGCAGAACAAAGTGCGGAACTGGAGCGTTTCAACATCAAATGCGGCAAAATATATGAGCCTCAGGGATGCAGCAAATGCGGCAATACCGGCTACTCCGGGCGTATGGCTCTTTTTGATATCCTCCCAGTGGATGATTCCCTGCGTGAGCTGCTTGAAGATGATCACTCCAATTTGAGCAGCATCCAGAAGAAACTCAAAGAAAGTCCTGACGGCAACGTCATGCTCAGATCCGGATATGGTCTGGTCGCTCAGGGAGTAACCTCATGGGATGAGGTCAAACGTGTCACTATGGAAATGAATAACTGAATAACACAGAGGTAACGCTGACAATGTATTGGCTCTATTACATCGCCCTGCCCCTCTTTGCGGCATGGAAAAAACGTTCTGAAAATCCGGCAGAGCAGGTCTATGCTCTTTACGCCACTATGCTGAGCGCCTTTCTGGCTGTCTGGTGCGAAGGTCTTGTCCGCAGCAGTCTGACCGCGCTGATTCCCGGCAGCAATGTGTTGCTCCCCTGGCTGCCCATGGGAGTCATCCTTTTGAACTGGGTCATTGTGCAGATCATCGTTCTCAAGATAAGAGAAAATCTGCTTCCAGAGGGGCTGGCATTATTTTCGTTCCCCGAAAAAGTCACAAAGTTTCTGACTCCGCTCATCGTTTTTCTGCACACCGGACTCATCTGCGCGCTGATTTTCACCGCAGCGGCAGCTTCTCCTGCAAAGAAGTATGTACCGTTCATTTTTGAAGACGCAAGTTTGTGTTCAGCAACCAGATACCGTATGCTTTGGAACTCATTTTTCGTTGACCGTTTCAGTTTTCAATCCGCAACCGTAACCCAGCGCCGACGCGCTTTTGACCGTTTTGTTCCGGAGTTTCCCCGTGGAGCAGATAACAACAGCAGTTCATCCTCAAGCAAAAGAAAGGACTAATGATCCCTATGGACATCAATGAACTTCTCAGATATGCAAATGAATCAGGAGCTTCCGACCTTTTTATCGGTGCCAATAAAATACCTGCTTTCAGGATCAACGGACAGGTTCTCCTGGGCGAAGGAGATATCACGACACAGGAAGAGATCGACGCGTTCCGGGCGGGGATCCTCACAGAAGATGAGGAAGACCGTTACCAGCTCAAAGGCAGCGCCGAAGCGGCCTTCAACTTTGATACCGGCGAAAGGTTCCGTCTGAGCTTTTATTCAACCGTCTACGGTTCTGCGCTCTCTGTCCGTCCTGTCATGTCAGGCAACGATCTTTACTTTGAAAACCTTGCTCTCCCCGGAGAGCTTGCCGAATTTGCCGTCATGCCCCACGGTATGATCATTGTCACCGGTTCTGACGGCAGCGGTAAATCCACCACTCTGGGCGCTCTTGTGAACTATGTCAACATGAACCGCAACGTTCACATCATCACCCTTGAAAGTCCTGTGGAGTTTGTCCATCAGGATCAGAATGCTGTTGTTTCCCAGCGTGAAGTCATGGCAGGGGAAAGCTGGAGCTCCGCCATCAGTTCCGCCATCAATGAAAGTCCCGACTGCATCATGATCGGCGAAATGAACGATCTTGAAACGTTCCGCGCAGCTCTCTCTGCGGCGCTTTCCGGTCATCTTGTCCTTGCCGCCACCCGGGCGCCCGATGTGGTTCAGGCTCTGGAACGGATGGTTTCACGGTTCCCCGAAAGCGAAAGAGCCCAGATCGCCGCCGACCTTTCTGAAGCGCTTCTCTGCACTGTTGCCCAGACACTTGTCCCCCGCGCCGACAATGCAGGCCGCGTCGCCGCTGTGGAATTTCTGCGGAACTCCATCGGCGCAAGAAAACTCCTTGCCGACCAAGACTTTGACGCCATGCGCGAACTTCTCAACCGCGGCACAGGCGGCAACTGCACCTTTACCAAATCACTCCTTTACCTCTACAAAGAGGGATTCATCACCGCCGAAGAAGCAGAGCTTCACTGCCCTGCTCCCGAAGACCTCAAACGGCTCATCAACGGCATGGATGACAGCGCCGAAAAGATGTACGGCACTCCCGAAGATGCCCTTGAAAGCGATGCCATTGACCTGAAAAAGCTCCTGAAGACCGCCGTCAAGGTGGGAGCTTCTGACTTGCACTTGTCAGTCACCGCGTTCCCCATGATGCGTGTTCACGGCGAACTCCGTCCCCTCAACTTGCCCCGCCTGAAAAAAGAGGATACCGAAAGACTTCTCTACGGCGTGCTCACCCCCCGGCAGCGGCTGGACTTTGAAACCAAAAAGGAACTGGACTTCGCTCTTGCCGTGGAACTGGATACCCTTGACGCCAACGGCAATCCTGAAATCTGCCGTTTCCGTATGAACAGCTATTTCCAGAGGGGTTATGTGGGTATCGTCGCCCGTGTCATCACCAGCAAGATCCCCTCCCCTGAAAAACTGAATCTGCCTGAATCCATTATCAATCTCTGCGAAAAATCTCAGGGACTCATCCTTGTCACAGGACCTACCGGAAGCGGTAAATCAACCACTCTGGCAAGTCTTATCGACCGGATCAACTCCACCCGTTCAGAGCATATCATCACCATTGAAGATCCTATTGAGTACGTTCACTCCAACAAGCAGTCCCTGATCCAGCAGCGCGAACTGGGTGCTGACACCTTGAGCTTCACCGCTGCTCTGAAGGGCGCCCTGCGACAGGACCCTGACGTGATCCTCGTGGGAGAAATGCGTGACACCGAAACCATTCAGGCAGCCTTGACCGCTGCTGAAACGGGACACCTTGTGATGGCAACGCTCCATACCAACAGTGCGCCCCAGACCATTGACCGTATTATTGACACATTCCCTGAAGGACAGCAGAATCAGATCCGTCTTCAGCTTTCAAGTGTGATCATCGGTATCATTTCTCAGCGACTGCTGGCAAGGATCGATACAGACGGCCGTGTGGCGGCATTTGAGATCCTCATCGGAACGCCTCCGGTGCAGGCCCTTGTCCGCGATGGCAAAACCAGCCAGCTGCCCTCTGTGCTTGAAACCGGTTTCAAAGACGGCATGATCACCATGCGGCGTTCTCTGGAAAACCTTGTGGAGCAGGGTATCGTTGATCCTGCCGAAGCAGGGACCCTCTCACTTGAAGCAGTTGAAGTGGAAGCCTTTCAATAATTTTTCCGGAGAGCTTTTTCCTCATGCCATTGCTTGAACTCAAGGATCTCAAGGTACATTTTCCGCAGAAGTCCAACTGGTTTGCCCCCAAGCGCTCTGTCAAAGCCGTCGACGGCGTTTCGCTGACGCTGGAAAAGGGGGAGATCATCGGACTTGTGGGGGAATCCGGATGCGGCAAAAGCACCCTCGGCAGGGCGGCGGTACATCTGGAGCCCCCCACTTCAGGTGAAGTCCTTATAGACGGGATCGATCTTTACAAAGCCTCTGCCCGGGAGCGGCGTCAGCTCAACGGCAGATATCAGATGATCTTTCAGGATCCCTACGGATCACTGAACCCCCGTCTGACCATCTTTTCCGCCCTTGACGAAGTGCTGAGTATGCGGAAAGAAAAGTTTTCCGCTGCCGAAAGACGGGGACGCGCGGAAAAACTTCTGGAACGGGTGGGACTCCCCAAAGAGGCTCTCAGCCGTTTTCCCCATCAGTTTTCCGGCGGTCAGCGCCAGCGGATCGGTATCGCCCGGGCGCTGGCGGCGGAGCCGGGATTCATTGTGGCGGATGAACCTGTTTCCGCCCTTGATGTGAGCGTGCAGGCTGCCATCGTCAATCTCCTTGAAGATATCCGGGAAGAAGAGGGGACCTCTTTTCTTTTCATCGCTCACGACCTTGCGGTGGTGGAGCATATTGCAGACAGGATCATGGTCATGTATCTGGGGAATGTGGTTGAAAGCGCTCCGGCAAGGGAGCTTGTGCGCGCTCCGGAACACCCTTATACGCAAGCTCTTCTGTCTGCGGTGCCGTCACTGAACAAAAACAGTTCAAGGATCGTTCTCAAAGGGGATGTGCCGTCGCCTCTTGATCCCCCTGCCGGGTGTCCTTTCCACCCCCGGTGCCCCTATGCAAAAGAAATTTGCAAAGAGCAGAAACCTGAGCTGAAAAAAAGCGGTTCAAGAGAAGTCGCCTGCTTTCTGAGGGATTGAAAAATCCCTGATTCTGTGCTATATTATCTTTCCGCAGTATATGGAATTTGAGTTATAACTTTTTCAGGAGTTTTTTTATTATGCCTTTTGACCGTGGAACATTTTCATTCACCATGTTCACCTTGCGCGATGACCTGCCGGAAAACGCAGGCGAGATCATCGGTGCAAGAAAAGCATGCAAACTTGATGAAGTCACGGGCGAACCCTCTTTCGGATGGGTCACCGGACAGCATCTGCTTGATACCGAAATCGACGAAGGCTCCGCCCGTTTCGGTTCAGCCTATTATCTGACGCTCCGCCGCGCCGTCCGCAAGATCCCCTCAAGTCTTCTCAACGCCCTCTGCCGCCGCGCCGAAGAGGCGAGAATGAAAGAAACAGGGAAAAACTTCATCGGCTCCAAAGAGAAAAAGGAAATCAAAGAGAGCACCATTGAACGCAACATCATGAAAATGCCTCCCTCTCTTTCAGGCATTTCCATGGTGATCGTGCCTCACAACCGCCACCTTTATCTGGGTGCTTCAAGCCAGAGCCAGATAGATCTTTTTATCGAACACTTTTTTCAGGCTTTCAAGATGGAGCCGCTGCAGCTGACCCCCACCGCCATTCTGGCTGAGGAGTTCAACATCACCCCCTCCACCTTCCCCCCTCTTTCACCTGCCAAGCCTGAAAGCACTTTTGCCGAAGAGTCTCTGGGCAGGGATTTTCTGCTTTACCTCTGGTATCTTTCTGAAACCGGCAAGACCATTGAGACCGCCGACTACGGCGAATTTGAAGTGATGCTTGAAGCCCCCCTCTGCCTCATCGGTGACGGTGATGATCCCGGCGCAGGTGAAGCCACCATCAAAAAGGGAGACAGTCCCATCCGCGGCGCTGAGGTCAAAGCGGCGCTCTCTGTGGGCAAAAAGCTCCGCAAGGCAAAACTCACTTTCACCCGCCTGAACCAGATCTGGACCGGAACTTTTGACGCTGACAGCTTCAGTTTCTCCTCATTTGCCCTCCCTGAGGGGGATGCACAGGAGCGTTCTGAAGTCTTTTCTGAGCGCGTGGAGTTCCTTGATATATTCCGCGAAGTCATTACCGCCGGGTTCCGCCAGTATGCCAACGCCATGCTCAACGGCAAAGACTCCGAAACCGTCGCCGCTCTCAAAGAGTGGATCAATACAAGAGATGCCATTTAAGGTGACAACATGCCTCACGAAGAAGATGCTAAAATCGTTTTTCTGACCGGCGTTTACGGTCATTATGTGCCGGAAGGAGGTGTAGTGGAGCTGGACCTGGGATGCGGGTCCGGCACCTATACCTGCCAGCTTGCCAAACTTTATCCGGAATCAACGGTTCTCGGAGCCGATGTGATGCTGGGCAGACTCCGCAAGGTCGTCCGCCGGGCGGAGCGCTGCGGTGCTGACAATTTGACGGTGCTGCGCGTGGAGGCCCGTTCACTCCTTGCCAAGATGCTCCCTGACAGCTCCGTTGACCGGATCCATCTGCTCTGTCCCGATCCCTGGCCCAAAGGCAGACACCGGGGCAACAGACTTCTGGCAAGCAACTTTGTCACCTTTCTGCACCGGGTGCTGAAAAGTGACGGTGTTTTCCACTTTTCCTCAGATGATGAATACTATTGCGGCGCAGTTGACCGGGTCATTAAAGGCTCCGGACTTTTTGAAGTTGCCGATGAAGCGATCGCCGACCTCAAAGGGATCCGCAGCGACTTTGAAGAGCGCTGGCTCGCTGAAGGTAAAACTGTGCTGCACAGGGCATGGCGGCGTCTGCCGCTCCCCCCTCATACAATTGGACACTGAATTTCAAAGGTTTGAAAATGAATTGTTTTGAAGAACTTAAAGAACGCGGTTTCTGTTATCAGGCAACCGATGAAGCCAAGATCTCCCAGATGCTCAACGAGGGCAAAGTCACTTTCTATGTGGGCTTTGACCCCACCGGCAGCAGTCTCCATGTGGGGCACCTGCTGCCTGTGATGGCCATGCGTATACTCCAGAAAGCCGGTCACACCCCCATCGTGCTGGTGGGCGGCGCCACGGCCCGTATCGGGGATCCCTCCGGAAAATCCACTGCCCGTCCCATGCTGAGCATTGAAGAAATTGACGCCAACGCCGCCTCACTGCGCGATCAGCTTTCACGCTTTATTGACGGCTCCGAGGGCAAAGCTCACTTTGTGAACAACGCCGAATGGCTCTGCCAGCTGGGATATATCGATCTGCTTCGTGAAGTGGGATCCATTTTCAGCGTCAACAGAATGCTCTCTCAGGAGTCTGTGAAGATGCGTCTGGAAACGGGACTTTCTTTCCTTGAATTCAACTACTCCATTCTTCAGGCATACGACTTCATGACCCTGCGCCGGAAATACGGATGCACTCTGGAAATGGGCGGTCAGGATCAGTGGGGCAACATGGTCGCAGGAACCGAATTGATCCGCCGCAAAGACGGTGCTGAAGTCCATTGCATGACCATTCCGCTGCTCCTTGACCCCAACGGACAGAAGTTCGGCAAGAGCACCGGCAACAAGAATGTCTGGCTTGATAAAGAACGCACCAGCGTCTTTGATTACTATCAGTTCTGGCGCAACTGCGACGACTCCATGGTGGAGCAGCTCCTCAAGTACTTCACCCCCCTGCCGGTACCTGAGATCACGGCTCTCTGCGCTGAAGGGGCCAACATCAACCGCGCCAAAGAGATCCTCGCCGCCGAAGCCACTGCGCTCTGCCACGGCGAAGAGGCCGCCAAAGAGGCCTTTGTCACCGCCGGAACCCGGTTCGGCTTTGCCGATCCTGAAAACAAGATCCCCACCACCAGTTTCATCGGCAAGGTCACAGCCTCATCTGTCACCGCCGATCTGCCTGAAGCAGTGATCCCTGCCGCTGAAATCGACGCCGAAAAGGGTATCATGGTGGCACGTCTTCTGGTCCTTGCGGGACTTTGCAAATCCAACAGCGATGGACGCCGCCTGATCCAGGGGGGCGCTGTGGCTCTCAATGACGAAAAGATCACCGATGCTTCTGCCGCTGTCAGCAGTGACGTGGTCGCTGCGGCGCCTGTGCTGCGCGCCGGCAAGAAAAATATGCGCCGCCTCAAACTGGGGTGATCCGCCAAAAGAGCAATAAAGACCGGAGTTTTCCCGGCTCCGGTCCTTTTTCCGTCTTAAAAAGCAGGAGGAGCTTGAAGAGTATGAATTGCCAATTGTCCGCTTTTGCATGGCTGGCAGCCGGAGCTTTTCTTATTCTTTCCGGCTGCCGGAGCGGGGAAAAGATTTTAAATACCCCGCCGGCACCGCTTCCAGTGCAGCAAATGTCTTCGGTCCCTCCTGCCGAACTTCCTGCTTTTGACAAAGAGAAAGCTGAAAATTACAAGAGAGCTTTATTGTTTGTCCAGACCATGGAAATGCTGCAAAAAAACTATGTGGACGGCAAAAAGGCAACTTATGAAGAGCTTTTCAACCACGCCATGCGGGGGATGGTTTCGGCACTGGACCCCTATTCTGATTACGAGCCGCCCCGGGAACACCGGCATCAGCAGGTTAAGCGGAGAGGTTCCGTGGTCGGTATCGGCGCCACAGCCGTAAAACCGGCGGGACGCCCCATTACATTGATCCGTATTCTTCCCGGCACGCCTGCGGAAAAAGCCAAACTTCAGCCGGGGGATCAAATCCTTGCCATTGACGGCGAAAACATTCTCAAACTGAACCTTGCACGGGCGCTGGATAAGCTCAGAGGCGCTCCGGGGAGCGTTGTCAAACTTCAGCTCCGCCGGGGGAAAAAGGAGTTTTCCGCCATCATCAAACGGGAACTTGTAAAAAACAGCTCCATCGTTCCCGGTTCAGTCAAACTGATCTCCGGCAAAATCGGTTATCTGAAACTCACCTCTTTCACTGCCTCATCTGCGGAAGAGTTCAAAGAGGCACTGTTAAAGCTCAAATCCCTCGGTACGCAAGGTATCATTCTTGACCTGCGCTATAATCCGGGAGGCCTTGTTGATGCCGCAGTCAGGATCAGTTCCATGCTGCTGGGAGAAGACAAGGTGGTATTCCGGGCAACATCAAGAAACAAGGCCCTTGAACAGACGGTAAAAACCCGCAAAGGCATGACCGTTGATACAAAAACGCCCCTGCTCGTTCTCACCAATGCCTTTTCCGCCAGCTGTTCAGAGATCCTGACCGGCGCCTTGCAGGATCACAAGCGCGCCCGCGTCCTGGGGGTGCGGACCTTCGGAAAAGGAACCATTCTGCGGGTCGTTCCTCTTGCCGGAAACGGAGGTGCTGTGCGTTATGCCTCATCTTACTATGTGACACCGGGGGGCAGAGTCATTGAGAAAAAGGGGATCATTCCCGATATTGAAGTGCGTATTCCCTCAAATGATGTCATGCGCCTTTCAAGTCAGACGCTCCGTTATCCGGGAGCGGTAAAACCGCCCTACCGGGGAACGGTTCAGGATCTTCAGCTCCGCCGCGCCGTTGAAGTGCTTCAGCATGAATTGAAACGCAAAGTATCTGAACGATGACCCCTTCAAAATTCTGGCCCGCCCCCATGGAGGGAGTCTTTACGGAACCTTTCATCCGCGCCGTCAACGAACTTGAGTTGACTGATATATGGATGACCAGTTTTTTCCGCCTTTCAGAGAGTATGCCCAAACTGAAAGTCTTCCGGGAATTTCTTGCGCCTTATTCAGATACCGGCGTTCCCGTATTCGCTCAGCTCATGGGCAGAGATGAAGAGCTTCTTGCTCAAGGCGCCTGCATGATGCTTGAGGCGGGCGCCGCCGGGATCAATCTCAATTTCGCCTGCCCCGCCCCCAGAGTCATCAAAGGGAAGTGCGGAGGCGCCATGCTCAAAGAGATCACTCTCATGCAAAAGATCATCACCGCCATCAAAGAGCGCATCGGCAGTGAAGAGCTCAATGTAAAGCTCCGCTGCGGCTTTGATTCTGCGGAAGAAGCAGAGCGGATACTTCCCGCCCTGTGTGACGCAGGCGTTGACAGGGTCTTCATCCATTTCAGGACGGTGAAAGAGCTTTACGCCTCAGTTCCTGACCGCAGTGAAAGATTTTACAAAATCATGGAGCTTGCCGGGGAAACCCCTGTTGTCCTCAACGGCGACTTCGGCGGCGTGGAGGAAACATGGCGCGAAATGCAAGAGTTCAACTGCTCAGGAGTCATGCTGGGGCGGAAGTTCCTGAGTGATCCGGGGGTCTTGCGCCGTCTGACAGGCAAAACGGACCGTTCCCGGGAGCAGTTCTACTACGCCTTGTGCCGCAACGGCGTTTCAGGAGAGGCTCTGAAAGGACTCAAACGCTGGATCTTCGGCTCCTGGAATTACTGCGTTCCTCCGGAGGAGGAAATCAATGGCAAGTGATTTCCACACCCACTTTGTTCATCCGGGGAAAATGGAGCTTGTCAACGGCGGCAAAGGGAACGCTCCCTTGTGGTCACTGCCTTTCCACCCCTGGGCAACTTCAAAGATCCCGGAAAATACAGAGCCGGATTTTCAAGAATGTACCGCTGTGGGTGAGCTGGGATTTGACAGGTACCGGGGCGCACTTGCTTATCCGGAGGAGCAGCTTTCACTTTTGCGTCAATTGCTCCGCAAGGCAGCAGATTACGGTAAACCGGTGGTTCTTCACGCGGTGGGAGCCGCCGATCATTTGTTTGTCTGCAAAAAAGAGTTCAAAGAGCTGCGTTTTCTTGTCCATGGATTTTCCAAACACAATCCCCGGCTGCTGAAACAGCTTCTGGACAACGGCTTTTATGTTTCACTTCATCCGGCGCTGACCGGTGATGAAGAGCTCAAAGCCTTTCTGAAGTCCTGCCCCGGCTGCCGAGTGGGGCTGGAAACAGATGACAGAAACGATCTTGCCATTGAAGAGCTTTATGAAAAAATCAATATTCCGGGCTTTGAAAAGGCCGCAGATTTACACTTCAGGGAGTTTTTACAACTATGAACGATCCTTTTTCCAAACGCACCGCCGCCCTGCTGGGAGATGAAGCCGCAGAGCGTCTGCGGAACTTTCATGTGCTTGTTTTGGGCGTGGGCGGCGTCGGAGGATATGCCGCCGAACAGCTCTGCCGCATGGGTATCGGTAAACTGACTCTCATGGACGGCGATACTGTTGACCCTACAAATCTGAACCGCCAGATCGCCGCTCTGAACTCCACAGTCAACAAATTCAAAGCAGAAGTTCTTGCTTCAAGGTTCAAAGATATAAATCCCTCCGGAACCTATATCCCAATAACGCGTTTCCTCAAAGCGGATCAGTGTGAGGAACTTTTGAGCACTCCTTTTGATCTGGTCATTGACGCCATAGATGATGTGCCTGCCAAAGTCGCCTTTCTGAAGTGTGCCGTTGAAAAACAGCTCCCTGCGGTCAGCGCCATGGGAGCAGGAGGAAAAAGGGACATTTCCAAAATCCAATGTGCCGATATTTCCAAGACCTTCGGGGATCCCCTTGCGCGGAAAGTCCGCTCAGAACTGCGTCAGGCAGGGGTAAAACACGGTATCTGCTGCATCTTTTCCCCTGAGGAAAGATGTCAGGTCAAAGAACTTGACACCATCGGTACCATCAGCTACATGCCTGCCGCCTTCGGCTGCCACATGGCTGCCGCCGCCCTTGATTTGCTGCTCCAAAGGATTTGATCTCTTTTCCTTAACTGCAGGTTGATTTCTCTTCTACATATTGCACAAACAGGCACTTTCTGCCTGATTATCCACATTAAAACTGAAAAATCCATTGTTTTTCTCTTTGTTTCACGATATAGTAAATAGCAGAAACGCTTACCAAACAACGGGAGAAAACGAATGAATGAAATTAAAGTCGGTATTATCGGACTGGGTTTTATGGGATCCACTCATTTTCAGATCTACCAAACCATTCCCAGAGTAAAAGTGGTTGCTCTTGCAGATGTTGATCCGATGAAAAGAGAAGGAGATATCAGCTCTGTCGTCAGCAATATCAGTGGCGGAGACAATTCAAAACCTCTTGATCTTTCAGGTATCAAAGTCTTTGATAATGCCTTTGATATGATCCGGTCGGGTGTTCTTGATATGGTGGACATCTGTGTTCCCACCATCTTTCACGGGGAACTGGTTCTGGCAGGTCTTGAAGCGGGGCTCCATGTCTTTTGCGAAAAACCTCTCTGCCGTAACATGAAAGAGCTTCAGCTTATCCGCCAAGCGCTTGCCCGGAGTAAATCTTTTCTCAACGCAGGAATGTGTGTCCGGGCCTGGCCGGAGTATGATTGCGCCAAAAAAATTCTTGACTCCGGCATTATGGGCAAAGTCAGGATTGCCCAATTCCGCCGTTTTTCGCCTGATGTGAACGGCAACTCCTGGAACAACTGGTACTTGAAAGATGAGTTCTCAGGAGGAGCCGCCTATGATATGCACCTTCACGACACGGACTTCATCTGCCATCTTTTCGGAAAACCTGAAAGTGTTTCAAGTACCGGAGTCACCGTCAACAGCGACAGTGCTTATGACCAGATCTTTACCAGATACAGCTATGGGGACGCTCGTTTCATCACCGCTGAAGGGGGATGGTGCGCCTCTCCGAATGTACCTTTTGAAATGAGTTTTCAGATCATCTGCGAAAAAGGCACCTTGAAGCTGGATCACTCAGGATTCCACATCTACTGGTGCGACGGCAGAGTGGAAACACCGGACACTGGCGATCCCTCTTTGCCCACAGGGTGGCACAGAGAGCTGAAATACTTTACGGACTGCCTCAAAAAAGGTGACTCTCCTGACCGATATCAGACTCCCGAAAGTATTTTTTCCGCTCTCTGTGTTGTCACAGCAGAAATCGAATCCGCAAAAAAGCAGGAAAAGATCAAAGTCCGGTATGTATGACTCCCCAAAAAAACAAGGCGCCCCGTGTATTGTGCGGAGCGCCTTTTTCTATGATCCGTTTTCTTACTTCTCAATGACGAAGCTGAAGCAGTTGGCAGCATCGGTCTTCCACGCCAGATGGCGGGTGGAGGGGGAACGGTAGAAGTAAGGAGAGAATGTCCTTGCCTTGACGGTCTTGCCGTCAGGCATGAACTCAAGGAGTCTCAGCCAGCCGTCACCGCCGCTGCCGCTGAAGCCGCCGCCGATAGCCTGAGTGTTGAAAACCAGCTGGGCGACACTCTTTCCGGAAGCGTTTTTATCCATGGAAAATCCCACAGCATGAGGCCAGCTGTCAGGCTTGCAGACATGACCGCAGACAACAAGGCGGATATTTTTGGCAGGTTTGACCAACTTCTGGAAAATCCCTTCTCCGGGGTTGCCGCCCTCTCTGGAAAGAACATAATTTTCTTTTTCGATCCGCTTGCCGTTTCCGTAGATGTAGGAGTGGGTCAGAACAATACCGATATGGTTGGCAAAACGGGGATTGTCAGCCACACTCTTTGCCCATGCCAGGTCGGCATCGGTGGGAGCAAACTGCAAGGTGATCACCAGAAATTTACGATTGTCGGGGTGGGGAGCGGTAAACTCGTATGCGGAGTTTTCCATGGTCCGGATCCCGAAGGAGTTGGGGCCGCACTCAACAAGCTGACGGCGGGTCAGGGGGTTGCGGTCGCTGGGGAAATGGGCGTTGAAACCGGTAATGCGGTTTTCGGCACTTCTTCTGCCGTAATCATGGTTGCCGGTACAGAGGATGTAGGGAACTTCACCGTCAAGACGTTTCAGGATCCGTGAAGTGGCTTTCCACTGTTCATCGCAGACCAGATCGGTCATTCTGCCGCCGTAGATCCTGCCATCCTGTTTGACCACACGTCCGGTTGCGTTGTAGTAAACCAGATCTCCGGTAAAAAGCACCTGCTGGATGTTCATTTCGGCACGGCGGCGGACGATCCAGGCAAGCATCATATCAAGGATGCCCTGATTCTCGATCTGTTTGATGTAGGTCTGGATATCGGGAACCACGACCATGGTCCAGGACTGTGGATTCTCAAGAGCGGGAGCTTTCACCGCAACCTTTTTCGGGGAAACGATGACAACAGACTTCTTGACAGTTTTTTTCACCTCAGCTTTGGCAGGAGCTTTTGCAGGAGCTTTGGCGGGGGCTTCTTTGTCGCAGAAAACGACACAGCCGGTCATCATTGTGAGGGCAATGGCTGCCCCCATGATTTGTTTGAACATTGTTAAGACCTTTCTTTATTTTTTTGTTAAACGATGTATTTTGTTTAATATAGACCCGGTAAAAAATTTTTCAACTCTTTTCGCCGAAAATCCGTTCAAATGTTTCCACAAGTTCTCTGGCGGCAACAGTGTTGCTGCCGATCGCAACTTCGCTCTGGATCACCTGAAGCCGGGGAGCTTTCTTCAGGACAGCGACTATTTTATTCCAGTCGGCGCATCCCCTGCCCGGCAGATCATGCTGATCGTGCATTCCATCGTTGTCGTGGATATGGCAGTTGACGATGTGGGGCAGCATGGCATCCAGAAAATCCAGAGCGCAGAAATTCCCGTTCTGTCTGACGGGATCGGGAGCTGTTCTCATATTGGCGTGGCCCGCATCAAAACAGAATCCGAGAGTATCGACGGGATATCTTTCTTTGACATCAAGCAGCGTCTGAGGAAACCCGAGATAGGCGAAACCGTTTTCCAGACAGAGGGTCACTTTGCATTTTTCTGCAAAGTCCAGAAGTTCATCAAGGGCTCTGCAAATGTTTATAAAGCGCTGTTCAGGTGTCACACCGCTTGAAAGTTTCCCGCAATGGAGCGTCATTGTCCTGACATTGAAAAAAGCGGCAAGTTCAATTGAAAGTTTCAATCTGAGGATCTTTGCGTTCCACTCCTTTTCAAAAGGATCCCCTATATCCCAGTGAAGTCCGTAGGGGGCGTGGGAATCTGCAAAGGAAAGTCCCTCTGCTTCAAGTTCAGCGGCGACGATTTCAGGCAGTTCGGGACGCGCCATCATCTGAGGCAGCAGACCGGTTCCGAGAACGACATGTTTGGCTCCGTTCACGGCAAGCTCATGAAAAAAGATACGTCTGGTATCATCGCTGATAAACTTGAAAGGAAGATTGTAAGTAATGGGCAAATTCATCTTATAGATCCTGTAACACTGATTATAAAGTTTCGTTGATAATATACTTCAATTCAGGTTCTATTGCAAACTTGAAATATAGTTTATAAGGATGTACATTAAGAAAAAGTTTGAATAAAATCATTGCAAGGAGAAAAAATGAGTTCCGTCGGTTTTCTTTCCCTGAGCTCTCTTGAAGACGCCCGTCAATTCGTCAGAGCCCGTGCCCTTGAAAAGGAGAATATCCTTGCCCGTGTTGCAAGCAAGGCACAGGAGATCAGCGCCCCCATGCAGAACTTCGCCGTTACTGAGATGAAGAAACATCTGTTGCGCTTTGCCCCCGGATGGCTTGAGGAAATGGAAAATATGGATGCGGCGCTGGAACTCCCTGAAAACACCATGCTGAAACTTCAGAGTTACGCCCATCTGGTGCAGAAGGAAACTCTGGATTGTACCAGCTGGATCGTGGCTCCGGAACTGACTTCTGCCGGTAAAATGCTGCTCCATAAAAACCGGGACTCTCAATTTTCGCTCCATGCCCCCCTGTTCTTCCGGACACCCGGCAAATTCTCCTGGTTCGGCTCCTGTTCACAGCTTTCCCCTGCTCCCCTCATGGGAATCAATGAAAAAGGTCTTGCTGTCGCCATGAACAGCGGCGAAGCATGTGAAAAATGGAACCCCTCAGGACTTGGAACTCCTATGATGGCACGGCTGGTGCTTGAAAACTGTTCCACTCCCGACGAAGGGGCAAAACTCATTGAAGAACTCCGTAAAGAAAAGGCTTACTCCCACAACAAGCACGGCTCCATCTTCTTT
The DNA here is from genome assembly GCA_017629975.1 of Lentisphaeria bacterium. Lineage (GTDB taxonomy): Bacteria > Verrucomicrobiota > Lentisphaeria > Victivallales > Victivallaceae > UBA1784. The sequence goes on along the minus strand of JAGBWB010000306.1, from coordinate 15,113 downwards.
TACGCCAATGCAGAATACGCAGGGATCACAGAATTTTGTGCCGGGCGCTCACAATATATCAGCTTTGATTACGGCTATATGATCCGCGCCAATGCCTGGCATCTGCCCGGTATGACTGCCATGTCAACACAAAGTTCAAAGTTCAACCTTGAAAAAAACACCATCCGTGAGTTCATGGTCCGGGAAGATCTCAATGAACGCATCGCCGCCGGGGGCGTTACACCTGCGGACTGTATCACCATTACCCGCAACCGGGGCAGACTTCTGCCCGAAAATCATACCCCCGTATGCCGTCCCACCACCATTGCCTCAGGCGTTTTTGAAATTGACGGCACTTTCCCGGAACTCTCCACCTTCTGCCACCTGAGCGGTCCTGCCAGAAACACCATCGCCCTGCCCCTCTTTGCCGGGGGCTCCGCTCTGCCGCCGGAGCTGGTCTCATGCCGCTGGACCGCCCGCGCAGCTGCATTCAAAGAGCGCCGGGGCATGGATCATGTGCTGCTGGGCGCCATGGAAGAGGTGGAAAAAGAGCTTTTCAAACGCCACGGCTCAACAGAGAGCAAGGCAAAAGAACTGCTTAAAGCAGGCAAACGCCAAGAGGCTCTCGAAGTGATGCAGAAACACAATCAAACACAGTTTGAGTTTGCGGAAAAGCAATTTGCAGAGATCACAGGATGCTGACGGATTTCTCCTGATAAGATATAACACGCCTTTTTTGAAACAAAGGTATTGTATGAGAACCTTCCCCGGGTTATATTAGAGGAAGAAGGAGAAAAAAATCCGTGATAAAAGTGGTTCCGAAAATATTGCAGCTGCTTGAACTTTTTGCCGACGGCAGAGAATATACCTTTTCTGCCGTCATTTCGGCAACATCCCTAAGCCGTTCAAACGCCTCGCACCTGCTGGATTCTCTGGTAGAGGAAAAGATTCTCGTGCGTACCGCCCGGGGCGTTTACCGCCGGGGTGAAAGGCTGCTGCGTCTTTCGGGCAGTGATCCCTTTGCGGGGTTCCGGCGGATCGCCCGCAACGGCGCACTTCTGCTCATGGATCAACTGGATGAACTGGCAGTTGTGGCCGTCAGACGGGGTATCTTCAGGACCACAGTGGAAAAACTCCAGCCGCCCCGGCTGCTTCAGGTGGCGGAAAATCCCTCACCCGGATATCCTGCGGACTGGTACGGTACGGGCAACGGCAGAGTTCTGCTCGCCTTTGCCCCCCGGGAAACAGTGGTGGAAATCGTCAGACACTGCGGTCTGCCCTCTGGAAAAATCTGGAAAGAGGCAGTGACACTCCCCAAACTTGAAAGAGAACTTGAGCGTATCAGAGAAAACAACTTCTGCACCATGACTTTAGATAATGAGATCCGGGTCGCAGCCGTTCCCGTTCCTGATGCAGAAGGAGTCAAGGCGGCGGCGCTTTCCACTGCCTTTCCTCTCTTCAGGCGTCACATCAGTGAAGAAACACTTCTTGAAAAATTGCGCCATGTGAGCGCTTGTATGGAAAAAGAGTTCCAGAGCGCCGGAATAAGGTTTTCAGATCTTGAATAAAATATAAAGGAAAGAAAAAATGTCAGAACTTATTTCACAGTACACCGAACAAGTCACCGATCTTCTCAAGGTCATCGCCAAAGAGGAGGAAGAAAATATCCTCAAAGCAGCGGATCTTCTTTCAGATAAAGTCCTTGAGGGCAGACTCATCAACATCTACGGTGCAGGCGGACACTCCGCCATCGCCGCCATGGAGATCTTCTGGCGGGCAGGCGGACTTGCTCAGGTCAATGCCATGTTCCCTGCGGGAACCAATATCGTTTCCGCCGCTCCCACAACGGCAAAACTTGAGGGTTACGCCCCCTATATCCTGAACTTTTACGATGTTTACGAAGGGGATGTGCTGATCCTTGTCAACTTCTACGGACTCAACATCAGTTCCGTTGACGTGGCCATCGAAGCGAAAAAAAGAAACGTGAAACTCATTACGGTCAACTCCCACAACTTTGCCCGCAAGGTCCCCAAGAACTTCATCTGGCGCCACTCCAGCAAAAAGGAGATCAACGAATTTGCCGATATCGCCATCGACAACCACGTTCCCTACCCCGACGCCATTCTGAAAGTTCCCGGCATTGAAGAAGAGATCGCCCCCACCGGAACCACATTGACCTGCTTCACCCTCAATCTGCTCATGGCTGAAACCACCCGGCTCATCAAGGAAAAGGGCGGCACTCCCGAAATCTGGGTCAGCAACAACATCCCCGGATGCGATGAACACAACAAGCCGCTCCATGACAAATACCGTCACCGGATCCATCATCTCTATCCTGTGTGGTAAGCCATGACAAAGTTCCGTATCGGTATCTGGGACCACTGCCGCTATGTCACCGACCGCCGCGCCCCTTATGATGAGATGGCGCGGCATCTGGAACGTATGCGCCAATGGGGCGTGACTCTTACAAACATCTACCTGCCTGAAGTCATCTCCCTGGATGACTACTGCCGCGCCGCCGCCAGCTGCGGCATGGAGCTTGAAGCGCGGATCACCCCGGAGTGGGCCTCTTCAGCGGTGGTCAAACGGCAGCTGCCCGAAGAGGAGTGGCAGCGTATGGAATCCACGTTGGGGATCCGTCTTTCCGGTCCCTGCGGCAACCGGGAGGATAACCGGGAACTGTTTCTTGCAGGTGCAGAAAAAATCGCTTGTGAATACGGTTCAAGGATAAACTCTCTGCACCTTGATTTCATCAGAAACGACAATGCCCTCACGCTGATGGACTTCCCCTGTCAGTGTGATGTCTGCAAAGGGCTTTATAAACGTTTTTTCGGCACTGAAGTGCTGACGCCTGAAATGCGTAAAGATCCGGCGGTCCTTTACAAACTGACTGCGCTGCGCTGCAAAAGTATCCGCAAGACCGTGGAGGGAATGAAAAGTATCGCCAATTCTCACTCTTTGCGTCTTTCCATCGCCGCCCGCGCCAACTATGTCAACAGTGCGGACATCACTGTTCCTCCCGTCTGGGGACTGGGACCAGCCGTTCTTGAGGGGCAGGATTGGGCAGAGTGGGCAGATGACGGAGTCGTTGATGAGCTTTTCCCCATGAACTATCATACGGATCTTGAACTCTTTGAAAGTGTTCTCAAAGATCATCAGCGGCTCCTCGGTGAAAAGGCATCATCCATGCTTTTCCCCGGTATCGGCGTGGAAAGCTCCATGGGTAAAAACTCCCCTGCGGATGTGGCAGAAAGAATTGCCATTGTCAAAAACAGTTCTCTCCCCGGAGTGATGCTTTTCAACAAGACCAATATTTACAGCGATGATTACTGCCGGATCATCAAAGAATACGCTGAAGAGTAAAATATTGATTTTTTTCATATCCATCTCTTGAAATTTTTAAGAACCATGCTGTAAATTAGAGTCAGAGGTTCTTGAAACTCTTAAAATTCACGGAGGAATGGAATGTTGGTAAAAAGATTTTCACTCTCAAAATTCACGCTGATTGAACTGCTTGTCGTCATTGCGATCATCGCCATTCTTGCGGCCATGCTTCTGCCTGCTTTACAGCAGGCAAAGGCAAGAGCGCATAAAACGGCTTGTCTCAACAATTTCGGACAAATGGGAAAAGCCAATGCGCTGTATATGTCCGACAACAATGACTGTATCAACCCCTATTACAACACGACCAAATGGGTATCAGGCGGTTTCTGGGGCGTCGCCCTGAACAGATACATCGGTCAGGGTGATAATTTGATTCCCATCGGAACAGCACGTTACAACAATAAAACCAATACCTATACACGTCATCCGCTCCTGTGCCCGACCCGGGAAATAGAACGGCCGGAAATGAGAGGCAATGCCAATGGCTCCGGGACCTGTGAAATCTCTGTTGTGGCCATCAATCAGGCTTTTGCAGCCTACGGCGGCGGTGGGAAACCCAATGGAGCTGTCAAAGCCAGTTGCTTCTACCGTCCCTCCCGGAGCTGTTATGCCGCCGAAGGCCGGGCGGGAAAGAATGAAGCCTATGTCTGGTGTGCCGATAACGAAAGACGCCCGGCGTTTCCCCACGACAACCCCAATCCGGAAGATCAGTTGATCTATCCCCAGGTCGCCTCGGGCGGCAGCAATACCGTCCTCTTTCTGGACTGTCATGCCTCTGCTCTTGCCCGCTCAAAAATGCCGCTTGCCGTCCATACCGCCAGTGCTTCGGGAAAGAGTTTCTGGAACTACTCCTCACGGCTCAAAGCCTCTTTGTGGACCGTCAATGACAATTGGTAAATCACCTCTCAAATAAAAGGAAAGACTCATGAAAACCCAATCCGTTCTTTTGTTGTGTCTTGCGCTTTTCTCTCTGGGAGCTGCGCAGCAATTCGCCCCGAAACCGGTCAGTCTCCGCTCCGTCAAACTTGAAAAGAGAAGCATTGAACTTGTTAAAAACGGCAAGGTGCAGTTTTCTTTGTATGTTCCTCCCAAATCGCCTTATGAGATCCGGAACGGAGCCGCTGAATTTGCAGGATTCCTTTCTGAAATCACAGGGAGCAAGATCACTCCTGTGAACAAACTCCCCTCTGATCCCGCAATTTCCGTCCTCCGTTACGGCGACAAGGCGTTTGCCGCAGAAAAGAAGATCGCTCTTGACAAGATCGACTGCGACGGCTTTGTGATCGCCGCTTTCGGGAACCATATCCTTATCGCCGGAAGTGATCTCATCGCCCCCAAAGGCAATCAGGGAACCATTTTCGCCGGTCTGGAATTTCTGGAACGTTTTGCCGGAGTCCGTTTTTATTTCCCCGGTAAAAACGGCACTTTCCTCCCCCGGAAAAGCAACTGGCAAGTTCCTGCCATGACCATTTATGACCGTCCGGACTCCCAGTACCGCCGCATCTTCTGGAAGGGATACGGCTACCGCTTCCAGAAATGGTATGAGCCGGTCACTGATCAAGCTAAAGCCGAAGACACTCACCACCGCCGTCTCAGGATGTCCACAGCCTCTCTCCCCAACTGCCATGGACTTGCTTATCTCAACTACGTGGGACGTTTCGCCAAGACTCATCCTGAATACTTTTCTCTGAAACCCAACGGTCAGCGGGCTGACGGTTCCGTGGTGCGTGTTCCCAGCGTCAGAAGCGGTCATCTCTGTTTCAGTTCCAACATCATGGAAGAGATCTATCAGGATGCCAAAGCCGTTCTCACCGGGCCTGAAGCCATTGCAAAGCGCAACATGAAAGGCTACACCAAGTGGGCGCACAACAAGCCCTTTTTCAACCTGATGCCCAATGACTCCATGGGGCGCTGCCGCTGTGACAAGTGCAAACCCTACTTTGAAGGCCACACCGAAGGGGGCGGCTACACCGACAAAGCGGCAGCATTCCTCTGGAAAAAGCTCCTTACCATCCCCAACCGTCTGAAAAAAGAGGGCATCCCGGGCTTCGTGACCATGATGGCATACGATCTCTGCCGCAACGTGCCTGCCGATCCCATTCCTGACAACGTCATCATGCAGGTCGCCCACACGGGAGCCTGGAAAGAGCTTCAGCCTGAGTCCCAGCGCAAGGATGAAGAGATCCTGAAACAGTGGGTGAAAAAGATCAACAAAAAGATCTATCTGTGGAACTACTCTACCAAATACAATGTGCGCCATCTTCCGGATGTCCCCAACTTCACCCCCAAAGCCATCGGCTCTTATTACAAGCGTATGTATAAGTACAGTTTCGGAACCTTCCTTGAAGCAGAGTCCGACTACTGGTTCTTCGGTCATCTGAACTTCTATGTCTTTTCCAAAGTCATGTGGGATCACACCACCGATGTGGACAAACTCCTTGATGAATACCGCACTTTGATGTTCGGCAAAGGTGCCGCTCCCATGAAAGAGATCATGGAAGATCTTGAAAGACACTGGCTGAAAAATGTGGTGGGCAACACCATTGAAACCTCTGTGGGCCCTGCCTCAGCCCCCCCTTCAGAACACCGTTTGTGGACAAAAATCTTCTCTCAGAAGGAGATCAAACGGATCAACGCTCTCTTTGACAAAGCCCTTCAGCTTGCCGGTAAAGACAAAGCTGCTGTTGAGCGTATCAAATTCTTCCGCACAGCTCTCTGGAAACCGACTGAGGAGGCCGCTGCAAGCTATTTCCGCAAAGCTGCCGCCGTGGAACACTGGAAAAGTGATATGGGACTCCTGAAAAAAGGCGAAAAGATCCTTATTGACGGCAAAGGAGACGATGCCCCCTGGAAAGAGGCCCCTTACATCTCACTCATCGGACTCAAGAAAGATTTTGTGGAAGTCCATACCACTGTCAAGATGCTTGCTGATGAAGAAAATTTCTATTTTCTCTTTGACTGCCGTGAACCTCTCACCGATAAAATGCGCCGTGAAAAACGCCCCTTTGACTCCAAAGATATGTGGATGGATAACGCCATTGAGATCCACCTTGACCCTGCGGGCAAACGCGGGGAGGATTTCCAGATCATGATCGACAGTTACGGTGCTGTTGCCGATCTTCATATCAAAGTCAACCCCCTCAGCTCAAATTGGAAGTGGAACAGCGGCGCCGTGGCAAAAACCACTCTTCTCCCCGGCAAGGGATGGTTCGTTGAAGTCAAAGTTCCCCGTAAAAACATGACCGCCGTCAAGGGCAATACTCTTGTTGCCAACTTCAACCGCAACCGTGTCATCAACGGTGTCAAGGTCCACCCCTATTACACCTGGAGTCCCCATGCTCTCAGCTTCGGCGATATTGCCAATTTCGGAACGCTCCATCTGGGTAAAAGTGTCAGTAAAAATCTGGTGACAGATCTGGGGTTTGCCAATACAGTCATCAAAGGCAATAAAAAAAGCGGTTGGTTCAACTGGGGATACTGGCCTGCCCGTGACACGCAGTATTTCCGTACCAAAGGAGTTTCCATCCGCCTTGAGGGGAAAAAGAATGATCTTGTACACCGTATGCCCATGCTGAAACCCAACACCTTATACCGTTTGAGTTTCTTTGTCAGGCAGGAAAATATCACCCCTCTTCCCGGGAAAAACCCCAAATGGTGCGGATTCCATGTGAGACTTGACGACGGCAACGGCGTGGCTCGTTATTTCCCCACCAACAGAGTTTTCGGCTCCCTGCCGTGGACAAGATGGGAACACACTTACCGGACCTCTAACAAGCCTCTGGGCACCAACTATAAGCCTTATATCCACTTCACCATAGGGGGAGCCAGCGGTAAAGTCTGGTTTGATCAGGTGGAGTTTGTGGAAGTTGCGGAAGAAAACAAAAAATAAGCATTTCTCCTGAAAAAAAAGTGTGCCTTTCCGTGAATAAAAATCCGGGAGGCACATTTTTTTCAGCGCAGCGCGGTGCTTTCTCTGACTTTCAGCATAAAGGGGGAGGTAAACTCAGGCGGAGTCCGTCCGGCAACATTGAACCATGAAGCGGCATCCGTCAACATTCTGACCGCCATCCAGCCGATTTCTTCATATCCGATAGCGACGGTCGTCAGCTCAGGAGTTATAAACTGTGCATCAACAGAACCGCAATACCCCATGACAGAAACATCCTGCGGGATATGCTTTTTCATTTTCTTCAACACCCGGTATACCGGCAGCGCCCAGTAATCGGAGTAGCAGAGAATAGCGTCAGGGGCGCAGGCACTTTGAAACAGTGGGGCAAGTTTTTCATAGATGGACTTGTCATTCATAGCACATCTCAACACCGGATTGCAGCTGATTTCAAGCCCCATTCCGGTCAGGTGTGCATCATATTCAGCTGCCGGGAAACACTCTCTGACCAGTTCTTTTTCCAGCGTCAGAGTAACGATGCGTCTGTGGCCTGTATCAACCAGATAACGCAGCGCCGTCAGCCAGCTTTCTCTGCCGCTGTGCCGGATCGCAGCAAAACCGGTAATGGCGGCGTCGCCCTCTTCGCAATAAGCCAGCACGACGGGCAATCCGATGCTTTTCAGGTAATCAATGATTTTTTCGCCGCCGCAAAAATTGCGTTGCAGCATAATGATTCCCCGGCAGTTGGCGGCAAGCAAAACGGCACGCAGCTCTTCAGCGGAAATATTTTTCAGATTTTCCAATGAACAGAAATCAGCTCTGCCTCCGGCGGCTTTGGCTGCGGCAGTAATACCGCGAAAGATGGAATTCCCCACATGAGGCGAGCTGCGTTTTTCTGCCATGCAATAGAGAAAACTGCCTGCAAATCCGCTGGTGTTTCCGGTGAGCGGCAAAGTTCCGACAGCACGGGCCCGGAGCAGTACGCCTTCGTTTTCCAGCATTTCCAGAGCTGCGCGCAAGGTATTCCGGCTGACGCCCAGCTGCCGGGCAAAAGTCTGCTCCGGTGGCAGTTGTTTATCTTCATAGACTCCTGAAACAAGTTCACCGTAAAGACGGATAAAGATCCTGTTTTTCAGAGGGAAGATGTCCATAACACTTACAGAACGGCAGCGTTGAACTCGTTGATAAGTTCATCCAGCTGAGCGATTTCTTTATGGACTGCCTCCCAGGTGTTTTCAGGGTCGTACCAGAGAGCATTCAGCTCTTCGGCAGAGTGTCCCTGCTGTTCCACCCAGGTGTAGTATTTGAGGTTGTGGATCTGCTTCTTTTCAGGATAGGTCAGCTCTCTTACATAGTCGGTGCGGATCCCCAGCATGGCGGAGGCATGAGCCGCGGCGGCCTTGCACAGAGAGTATTCACCGTCAGCGGCGGCAAGCTCACTGATGCGGGATTGATAAAGCACAGATGTATCGGTGAGAACAGTTCCCAGAATGTCCTTTTCGGTCAACTCGTAATATTTCGCCATCTTGATACATGCCAGCACGTTGGCGATACCGGAAATACCGAAGAGAGAAAGTTTTTCCACAAAGTCAGGATCAACGCCCGCCTCTTCCACAAGATAACGGCGGCCCTCAGGTTCATTGAAAAGCCTCAGCAGTCCCATGGGGTCGGCGTCATCAATACAGATGATGTCATCAGTGGTACGCAGGTTGTGGATCCAGGGCACATGGCGGTCGCCGATGCCCTCAATGCGGTGTTCGCCGAAACCGTTGTTCCACATGGTTGGACACTGGAGCGACTCAACAGCTGCCACTTTGATGCCGGGATAGACCTCTTTAAGGTAGTCGGCACATCCGATGGTTCCGGCGGAACCGGTGGCAAAACAGACACCTGCAAAACGGTCCCCCTCGCGGGCGATCATCTGAAACGCTTCAGCGGCGGCAGTGCCGGTCACATGGTAGTGCCACAGGTGGTTGCCCATTTCATCAAACTGGTTGAAGATCATGGCATCCTTGCGGGTGCGTTTCAGATCGTTGACGCAGTCAAAGACAGCTTTGACGTTGGATTCACCGCCGGAAAGACGCAGAGTTTCACTGACGATTCCTGAAAGCCATTCAAAGCGCTCCCGACTCATATTTTCGGGCATGACGGCAATGGATTCACAGGAAAGGATCTTGGCATTGAAAGCACCGCCCCGGCAGAAGTTGCCGGTGGAGGGCCAGACAGATTTCTGATTGACCACATCAAACTGCCCGGTCACCAGTTTGGGAACCATACAGCCGTAAGCGGCGCCCACTTTGTGGCATCCGGTGGGGAAATACTTGCCCACAAGACAGAAGATCCGCGCCTTGACGCCGGTCAGGGATGAGGGGAGCTCAATGATATTGGGCTTGCCGTAATTGCCGCCTGACTCAACAGGTTCATTTTTCCAGGTGATCCGGAAAAGGTTCAGGGGGGAAAACTCCTGCATCCCCACATTTTTCAGCTGCGCCTTGATGGAGTCGGGGATCAGCCGGGGATTTTTAAGCTGAGCGATAGTGGGCAGAACGATATTATTTTTCCGTGCCTCGCGGATGTTCCGTGCAAGCACCTCTTTGTTGATACTGAAGTCGATCATAAAAAGTCTTTGTCCTGAATTTGCAATGTAATATTATATTCCTGATAATATACACTGCATTTTCCCGGTTCGCAAATGATTTTTTATCTCCTTTTGATTTTTTGTAAAAAAATCCGCGGCCTTTTGCAGATTATTTTCTATTCCGGTTGCAAAAAACGGCCGGATATGCTATAGTATGCACAAATACTCATTCATTTGAAACACGGAGAAAAAATCATGAAAAATCCCCCTATCCTCTGCAAACCTGTGCCGGGCGGCATGACTGAACAGGAAAAAGCAGAAGCAGGACTTCTTTACAACCCCAATACCACCACCGAAATGGCAGATTACCGCTTCAAGATCCAGGACGCCATTTATGAATACAATCAGTTCCGCCCCTCTCAGGTGCAGGAACGCCGGGATTTTCTGGCGAAGATCTTCGGCAAGATCGGTAAAAACTGCAACATTCTTCCCCCCTTCAAGTGCGACTACGGATTCCGTATTGAGGTGGGGGAAAACTTCTTTGCCAACTACAACTTCATCGTTCTTGACGGCAACTACTGCCGTTTCGGCGACAATGTCTGGATCGCCCCCAATGTTTCCATTCTGGCAGCGGGTCATCCCCTTGATATGCAGGACCGCATTGACGGATGGGAATACGCATTCCCTGTGACCGTGGGCAACAATGTCTGGATCGGCGGCTCCGTCACCATCATCGGCGGCGTGACCATCGGTGACAACGCAGTCATTGCAGCAGGATCTGTGGTCATCCGCGATGTGCCTGCGGACACTCTGGTTGCAGGCAACCCTGCCAGGGTCATCCGCAAGATCACCCCTGAGGACCGCAAGAAATACCAGTGGGCTGAGCAGGACAGAAAATAAACTTCTCAAACAGAGAGAAACCCTCTCCATTTCATCAAAGGCAGGATCATGAAAACGTTGAGCAAAAGAGCCGCGACTCAATACGGAATTGCGGTCAGAGGCGGCACCCTCAGGGGCGTCGCGGCACTGGGAAAAGGTCTGGAACATGAAGCCGTCCTCATCTGGCTGATGGATGAATACAACTACCGGGTGCTTCAAATCGACATTGAAACCGGGGTTTGCGATTGCATACCGGTCCCTTTTGAAAACCCCAATGCAGTTTACGCGTCTCTCCGCAGCCGTGGGGGCAGGTGTTACTCTATCTTCGGCAACCATTTTGCCGAATATGATCCTCTTCAAAAGCGCTTCACCTTTGTGGAGCGCGTTCCCTCTCTTGCCTCCATGGCAATGGAAGAAGATGACAAGGGGCGGATCTGGTCCGTCACCTATCCTGACTCCGCACTTTACGCCTTTGATCCTGCAACAGGTGTTTTCACCAGTTACGGCGTTTTGAAAGAGGAAAACTGGCAGCAGTACCCCCGTTCCCTTGTCGCCGCGCCCGATGGCTGGCTCTACGCAGGGCTTGGAATGACTGCGGGAAATATCCTTGCCTTTCACAGCGGAACTCATGAAGTACGCCACCTTTTTGCAGAAGATGAACGCCCCCGTCCTGCCATGCTTTCAGTCTGCAAAGGCAGTGACGGCAATATTTACGGCGTCCACGAAAAGACAAAGAGTTTCTACAAACTTTCGGGGGGCGTCAAAACGCCCTGTCCCGAACCTGATGCAGAATTGTTTTATCATGATTACAGCGGCGACCAGAATGTGATCATCCGGGACTTTCCCTCAGGACGCACCTTGAGCAGCATCGATCTTGATCACGGAGTTCTTGAGATCCTTGAAAAAGACGGAAAGACCAAACGGAGCGTTTCATTCTCTTTTGAAAATCACGGAGCTCCTCTCATGGCTCTTGATGTCAATTCAGATGGTCTTGTCGCAGGAGGCGGATTCTTCCCCTTCCACTTCGGGACTCTTGATCCTGCAACAGGCAGACAAACGGATGAATTGGCAAATATTCAGTGCAACACCATTCTGGCATACGGCAAATATTTTTACATCGGCGGTTACGGCGGCGGACAGTTTCTGCGCTACGATCCCTCCCTGCCGTGGACTCTGGAAACTCCCATGAAGTTGACCGAACCGGATCTGACCGGGAATCCTCTCTTCTACGGGAAAGCCAATCCCCTGATCAACCGTCCTCATGCTCTTGTCATTACGCCTGACGGTAAAACTCTGATCATGGGAGGAACGCCCGAATACGGCATGACAGGGGGCAGTTTGGCGCTCCTTGACACAGGCTCCGGCACATTTTGCACGATCCCCCACACGGAGCTTGCTGAAAATGAAGCCCCCTTTTCCCTGGCGGCCCTCTCTGACGCCCTGCTCCTTGCCGGAACAACCATCTCTCCCGGCACCGGAGGCGAACAGAAAGCAAAAAATGCCTCCCTGCTCCTTGTGGATCTCAATACCCGCAAAACTGTCTGGAGCAGCAAAGCTCTGGGCGATATGGGCTGCATTGTAAGCCTTATGGCGATTCCCGGCGGAGCTGTCGGCATTGCCGCAGACTTTGATAACAAGTTCAGATTTTTCCGCTTTGAACTTGAAGAACGCCGGATCACGCCGGGCGTTTACCTGAACGGATACGGTGAACTTCCCCTCACACAGGGGCCGCGTCTGCTCCACCGTGACGGTGAAAACATCTGGCTGCTCTTCAAATCAGGAGCAGGGAAAATCGATCCCGCTGACGGAACCGTCACTGAATTTGTCTCTGTTACCCCGGCGATCCAGGCAACTGGCGCCATCCGCAATGGAGTGCTTTATTATGCGGGCGGAAACCGCTGGTGCAGTGTGCCGCTTACTCCTGAGAAAGAATAAAAATAAGTGAAACACCATGATCCTTGACATACACACCCACAACTTTTCCGGCAGTGCCGAAACGGTGATCTCCTCTGCCTCAAAGTTCGGCATAGACCGCTTTGTTCTTCTGGGGGATGTGCTGCGTTACGGCGAACTTCCCGCACCGGATGAAGTCCGGAAGATCAATGATGACACTCTTTCCTATGTACGCCGCACTCCGGAGCGTTCACGGGGCTTTTGTTTCCTCAACCCTGCCAACCCTCCTGAAACTGTCATTGCTGAAGCGCGCCGCTGCCTTGAAATGGCAGAATTTATCGGCATAAAACTTGAAATTTCCGTCAATGTCCGCTCACCTCAAATGGCGCCTGTCATGGAAATTCTTGAAGAGTTTGACATGCCTCTTCTTCAGCACTGCTGGTACAAGACCGTCAACAAGTATCCCGGGGAGTCCGATCCCTCAGATGTGGCCTTCCTTGCCAGGTGTTACCCCAAAAACAAGATCATCATGGCGCACCTCTGCGGATGCCGTGAACTGGGCATCGAAGATATCGCAGAGTGTCCCAATGTCTGGGTGGATACCTCCGGAGCCCAGCCGGAGGCGGGATTCATTGAGTACGCTGTTCGCCGCATAGGTGCCAGGCGTCTGCTTTACGGTTCAGACGCTCCCAGTCGGGACTTCGGCTGCCAGCTGGCAAAGGTGCGCGAGGCGGCGATCTCTGAAAGTGACCGTGAATTGATTCTTGGTAAAAATGCGGAAGGTCTGCTCTCATGGTAAAATTTGATGTCAATCTGTCAACGGGCCGTTGGCCTTTCCGTCCCCTCCCCGGTGAAACGATGCCCGAACTTGCCGCCCATCTCCGCAGATACGGCATTGAGGGAGGACTGCTCCGCGCTGCGGAGGGAGCATTTTCATCGGATCCGGAGTCGGAAAATGGACTGCTCCTCAAACGCTGCGGCTCTTATCCCGGATTTATTCCCTTATTGATCGCCCATCCTTTTTACAAATACTGGCGCAAGTGGGAACAGGTTCCGGCGGCGGTGCTCTATCCCGGTTTTCACCGTTATTCTCCGGAGTCTTCTGAAGCTCTTGACATGGCACACTTTCTTGCAGAAAAAGGAACTCACACAGTGGTGATCGCAGTCCGCGAAGAAGATGAGCGCGCCCAGAATCCTCTCTGCCGGATCCCTCCTGTGCCGGTGGACTCCTTGAATGCCTTTGCATCTGCCGTTCCGGAAATGACGGTGATCGCCCTCAACTGTTACCACAGTGAAGCCAAAGCTCTTACCGCTTCCAACCTTTACTGTGATACAGCTTTTATTGAGGGGTTTCCCGCGCTGGCGCCGGTGGAGGAAATGGTGCAGAAAGGCAAAGTGCTTTTCGGCAGTCACGCACCTTTTTTCTGCGTTTCTGCCGCTCTTTCAAAAATCACAGCTCTGGATGAAAAAGGGAAAGCGGCAATGCAGCACTCTGACAAGTGGATCTTCGATAAATTCCACAGCCGCTGACAAAGTTTTTCTTCAGGTACTCCTGTGCCTGTGACCTTGAAAATAATGTGTTAAGATGCTATATTTTGCATATATCTTTAATTTGAAGAAAAAAAGGAAGTTCGCCATGTTTTTGAAAAATGTATTTTGCTTTACGGCGCTGCTTGCTTGTGCGGCGCTGCCGCTCAGCACTCTTTCAGCAGGAGAAAAAAGTAAAAGCGCCGCCCCTGCCCCGGTACAATCCAGGGGAGAAAATGTCCGTCTGCTGATCCCGGAAAAAATCTATGCTGTTCCCGGAGTGGAAGTCAATGTCTACTTCAGTAATGTGATCACTGTCATCAATCCGGCAAATTATGTCTTTGATGTCAACTGTTCCAAGGGGCGCAACGATCAGAAACGGTGGCGTTTCACCCCCAAAAAGAGCGATGTGGGCAAATACAAATGGTCCATTGAAGTCATCAGCATGAACGGTACCGTTGCCCGCGCCGAATCAGAACTGATCGTACTGCCCCCTGATGCGGGCGCTGACAGAAACATCACCATGATGATCGTGGGCGCAAGCCAGACCGGTGCCGGCGTCTATCCGGACAGGATCGCAGAGCTTATGAGCCGTCCCGGAAACCCCAAATTCAAAACCATCGGCACCAAAGGCAGAACCGGTAAACATGAGGGATACGGCGGTTGGCGCTGGGAGAGCTTTTTGACCCGCTGGGGTTACTCCAACAGCAAAAAAATGGATGGTATGCACCCGGATCGTCCTGTGGGATTCAACAGTCCTTTCCTCTTCCCCGATAAAAACGGCAAAGGTGTTTTCGATCTTCAGAAATACCTTGACAAAAACAACGGCGGCAAGGCGCCTGACTTTGTCAGTTTCCAGTTGGGACTCAACGACTTCTTCGGAGCTCAGGATCACAACATCGTCCAGGTCACTGAAAAATCCCTTGGAAATATGGAGCAGAGGCTATGGCACTTCAAGGAAAAAACTATCAGGATATTCTCAGTCAT
>JAGBWB010000305.1 GCA_017629975.1 Lentisphaeria bacterium | reverse complement strand
TTTAGAAATACAGTTCTGTTGTGCAGTAGTCACCAGCAGTTTGATCAAAGTAAACGCTGTGCCGGGAATGCGATATCCTGTCATAAAATTCTTTTTCATCTCTAAAATCACTTCCCTTCTTCAGTTTTCAGTAATACATATCAAAATACTTCTTATTGCTTGAATTGGGCCAGGGACGGTAAAAACTGCAATAGTAGGTTTTGGATCCGTAATTCCAAGTTCCGGGGATCTGAAATTTGCTCAATATCTTTGAACTGGCGTCAGCAAAGTTGATAACAGCACGGGGATTGGCTCCGCTGCCGTGACGGTAGCCGACTGCATCCATAAGGATATTTCCATAGAAATTTTCCACATTGTATGTGGCACGCGAGGTGGCGGCGTAAGTATACGCTTCACCGTAAGGCACATATTTATGAGGACGCACGATCTTGGTTTCTTTGACCTTCCCATTGTAAAGAGAGTTGACACCGTACATGCTGATTCCCATGAGCCAGTCTCTGGTGGAGGGCACCTCGTTCGCCAATTTGGGGCAGGCATAAGGACAGCGCAGCATTTTGGTTCCGGAGCGCCGCACCCCAAAGATCACCCCGGTACGATCAAGATTCAGATAGGCGGCATACACGCCCTTGCCTGATTCATTATGCCCTCTCAAGGCTTTGGAAACGAACCAGCTGGCAGAGCTGGTGCTGCTCTTTCCATTTTCCCCGCCGTTCCAATAGGGGGCATACCACCCCTGATTGTCAGCCACATAGGATGCCACTGCACTGGCAAAGGATTTCATATTGCTCAGGCACTTGGTTTCTGCGGCACGGTCGCGCGCCTGCTGTAAAGCAGGCAGAAGCATGGCAGCCAAAATAGCGATGATGGCGATAACAACCAGAAGTTCAATCAGCGTGAACGCTGATTGAGTGAAGATGTGAAGGTGTGAAGAGCATTTTTGACAAGCGTCAAAAATGCGTGAAGTGCGCCCTTGCGGGCGTAAGGATGTGTTGTTTTCTGTTTTAGAAATACAGTTCTGTTGTGCAGTAGTCACCAGCAGCTCGATCAAAGTAAATTTTTTCATAGACGGGCATAAAATTAAATTAAAAGCAAAAAAATCACCTGTCGCTCGCTCTGCTTCTGTAAAACACAAAACGAACAAACAGGCACCCTGATAAAACAAAAGGCACTCCTCTTTTTGTTATCTTCCTAATATATCACTGAATCCCGTAAAATTCAAGTAAATTCATCAGCAGCAACACCAAAAAGAAGGAAAGAGTTCTCACAGATCAACGGGAACGCTTCTATCTATATAAAGAGAGTCAGGTGTTACCTGACAATCCATGGCGATGATCTTCACCCCCTGCCCCGCGGCATACCTCAGGGTTTCACCGAAAGCCGGATGGGTCACATCATTCGGAGTGAAAACTCTGACGCCTTTCATCTGAATCACAAAAAAAAACGTAAGATTCAAAGCCCTCTTTCAAGGCGGTACAAAGTTCATTCAAATGTTTGACGCCCCTTTCTGTGAGAGCTTCGGGAAATGCGGCTGTGCCCTCATTTTTCCAGAGTCACCCCTTTGACTTCAAGAAAAATTTTCCGCAAAAAAACAGTCAGGGCAGAGGAAAAGCCCCAACTCCCTCAACCTTTTTACCGACCTTTGTCGGGAACAGCGCTTTAATTTTTCCGTAATACAGAGAGTCCGCAAAAGAATCATCACCGCAGCTGAAAAGCGGCACTTGAAAACACCGATTCCCAAGCTGCGATTTCTCAAATTCCCGGCAAGGGATTCAGAACTGTTCAGAATCCTGCCTGCCGGATCAGGTCTTCCGCATCCGTTACATGGGAAAGCCCCCGGAGTGTCACTGTAAAGTTAAGGGTTTTGCCGGGAGGAATGCTCAAAGGACTATTGGGTTCTTTATCATCAAACTTTCTGCCGAAATAGCTTCTGGGAAGTTCCAGAGTATAAATCCTGCCCTTGCCCTCCTTATTGCCTTTGGAGTCAAACCAGATGGAACCGTGACTTGTCACAGCTCCGCCGATGACAACGATCCCCTTGCGCAGTTTTGTATCAAATGCCCCGAGGAAGGGATGTTTAAGTCTGACCGAGGGCAGCACCTGTTTGGAGCGCTCCTCCGTGTTGAAGTTGGCGGGGGCAAGTTTGTTGGCAGGGAACTTGACAGGAACAACCAGAGTATCATCCAGCTGGGGCAGCTCCCCGGAACCGATGGCAGGGACGGCACGCCCCCGCCAGGGCAGCTGAAAATGTTCAGGATCATCGGAACCCGCATCCGCAGAAAGCTGATTGCAGATCTCATAGTCCATAACCAGATCGGCAGAATTCTTGCTCATGGTCAGAGTCCTGCTGAAAAGGAAGGATTTTCCCGGAAGGGGCGTTTCAAAACGTATTGAGATCTTATTGGGTGAAACTTCTTTGAATTTGATATTCCAGTCCACAAAGGAAACCGGCCAGATGCCGATACCGTCTGCATCTGAGTAACCGTCGTATCCCCAGAGCCGGGTGATCATGCCGCGATGGACCTTGCGGGCAGTCCGTTCCCGGGGCGGCAGAAGTTTGTTGAATGCACCTGCCTGCAGTGTTTCCACACCGTTGACCTTGAAAGAAACGATGGTGGCGCCGGTTTCAAGGATCACGGCACGGATGATGCCGTTATCAAGAGCAAGGGCGCTGTGTCCTTTGAACTCAACAGGAGTGACTTTCACCTTGCAATTTTTCATGGAGCCGAACTTTGCCGCCTCAGCTGCCAGAGCAAGGTAGTATTCAGATCGTTCAAACTGTTTCCACTTGAAAACCTCACGGGCACGGTCAAAACAGAATCTTTCAAGAGGATTGACAAAACTGCGTGCCTGTTTCAGGTTCTTGTCAGCAATAAGGTATTTCAGTTTTCCTGTCAGCTCCGCTGCTTTGCGCTGCTCAGCAGCAGTGTAGGCTTTCCCCTGACGTAGGCTCTTCAAAAAGTTTTCAGCAGCGCTGACATCGAATTTGTCTGCCTTTGCCCGCTTTGCAAGCTGGTCAAGCTCTTTAAGAAGGGGATCGGGCAGAAGTTCAAAATTCCGGGTCAATATTCTTTTTTTGCCGTTGGCGGCAACTTTGATACGGAAGGTGTTTTTGCCAAGTTTCTTCAAATGCAGAGGAATTTCCATTGGCTTTTTCCCCTGCACAGTGCCGTAAGCTCTGCCGTCAACTGTGACCTTTGCCCCCGCAGGCGCCAGAAGCTTGAACTTGATGGCGGCAAGCTCTGTCCGGGAGTTGGGCACAGGGTGGGAAAGAAGGACAACAGGAAGTTTCTTGAATTCCTCTGTTTCACAGGCAAGATCTTCTCTTATCCTGGCGAGCAAATGGGGGTCATTGACAAATTTGAAGGGGGGAACGGGGATCAGTTCCTTGACGATTTCCATGACCCGCTGCCGTCCTGCGCAGGGATAATGGCTGTCAATAAGTTTTTCAAGGATCTGCATGTAGTCAAAGTCGTCGATACCTTCGCGGATCATCGCCGCCCGCTGAGAGGGGATATTGCCCTCTTCAGCCCGGCGAGGGGGATAAAAGATGGTTGCAGCGCCGCAGTTGTAAGTTCTGTCCAGATCGGTCCAGGGGTTGATGCCCATGTTGGTATGGATCGATCCCCAGAGCAAAGCGCCGCTGCCATCAGCAGCGTAGACCTGCCAGGGGTAAAGGCGGTTGGAAATATATCCGTGATTGCCCAGATTTACCCGCCAGTTGTAGTACCAGATCCTGCCCCCATTTTTCTTGTGTTCCGCATGGCGGGCAAAGTCAACGTACCCCTGAGCAAGAGGCACACAGAAAGTATGCACATGACCGACATCATTTGAAACGTTTTTGGTGATGAAGACCTTGAATTTCGGTGCTGCAGCATGAATGGCATCAAGCAGTTTTTTGCCTTCTTTCTCAAGTGCCGCACGGATCTCCGCCTGCGACGGGTTGTCGGGCAGATGCTCGTCCTTGCACTGTACCTCCGTCAC
>JAGBWB010000304.1 GCA_017629975.1 Lentisphaeria bacterium | reverse complement strand
GCAATAGCTTCGGATATGTGACGCTCTTCACTGGCAACACCGGGGAAAGCTCCGGGAGTATCAATAAGGGTGATCACCGGAACCCGGGCTTTATCAGCAAGCTGCATAAGTCTCAGAGCTTTACGGTACCCCTCCGGACTGGGCCACCCGAAGTTGCGATAGAGATTTTCTTTCATCTCCCTGCCCTTCTGGGTTCCGATGACCATGACGGGAGTTCCGTTAAATTTGGCAAAACCGCCGACAACAGCCTTATCATCACGGAATCTTCTGTCTCCGGAAAGTTCAATAAAATTATTGAAGATCCGCTCAATGTAGTCAAGGGTATAGGGGCGATCAGGATGCCGTGCCAGCTGTACCCGCTGCCATGGGGTCAGATTGGAATAAATATCTTTGGTCATGGTATCCAGTTTCTGAACCAGAGCATTGATCTCCTGAGACACATCAATATTGTTTTCTGACGAAAACCTTTTCATTTCTTCAATCTTTTTCTGAAGTTCCAGAATAGGCTTTTCAAACTCAAGTTTCAATTCATTCATAATCGTCATATCTCCTCATTTGTCCTCAGCCGCCCGAAGGCGAATTGATGACTTTTTTGCATTATTTCTCAACAATATTCACCCGGCAGCCGGCGGGAACAAGATAATAAAGATTTTCCACATCAGCATTCCGCATCCGGATACAACCGTTGCTCAGAGAGCGCCCCACGGTGCTTTCATCTTTAGCGCCGTGTATGCCATATCCCAGCAGAGGCCGTCCGGGAGCAGAAGCCGGAGCCAGTTTCAAAAAATATTCTCCGAGCTGATTTTCCGCATCTCCGTATTTAAAGACTCTGCCGTCAGGCAGGAACCAGTCCGGATGACGGACGCGTGCGGCGATAGCAAATTCAGCGACGGGAGTTTTATCCATTCTGCCGATTCCGACCTCCCAGAGGGCAAAAAGTTTTTCTCCCTCTTTTGTGACCCGATAGAGTTTGAGCAAACGGAATTTTTTAGAAACGATGATCTTCCAGTCACCGGGGACGACATAAAGTTGTTTTCCCACAAAAATGCGGCTGCCGGAAATATTGTTTCTCTTGCGGAGCAGCTCCACGGTGGTAAAAAACCTTCCAGCAACTCCGCTGAGACTGTCTCCGCTGCGGATCCGGTAACGGATCACATAAGGATTGGACTTGCCATTGAATGCCATACCGATCCGGGCATCACTCAGAATACGCCATGCCTTGCGGTAAAAGTCAGAATATTCAACAGTATTTTCAAGAGCCTGTTCCGCAAATTTTTCAGCACCGGCATAATCTTTGGCAGCAAGGAGTTCAGCAGCTTGCGCCAAGGCTTTCTTTTGAGCGTCGGAAACAACATTGTCAACAGGGACATCCGGAAGGTCAACGCCCTTTTTATCGCTTTCTGTAACAACGCCTTTCGGAGGCAGAACGGGATCTGTGGGATCAACGTTTTTTGTCTCTTTCTTTTCTGCAACAGCCTTCCCGGCGGAGGGGGATTTTTCCTCTTTCTTCGCGGCATCTTCCGCCGCCGGAGTCACAGGGGAGATCTCCGGTTCCCTGATGGGTTGAGGATCTTTTGCAACGGGAGCAGTTTTAACCTCCTGCGTCTGCTCCTGAGATGGAGCCGCAGAGGTATCACTTTTCTCTTTTCCGTCTTTGTTTTGATCGGGCCAGAACCACCAGAGAAGAGCGGCAGTAAGAGCACTGACTGCAAGAAAGATCAATACAAAACGCAATCGTGATGATCCACTCTGCCGGATCCCCGGTTCAAGCCCGTAATTATAGTTGGACATTAAATCAATTCTCCATTAAACATTGCTTCTACACTGTATAATATATACCTGACTCAGAATATTTTCAAGTTTCGGCCCACTCTTCCTGATGCAAAGAGAGTTTTTTTGCGGCACAGCAGACGCAAAAGCCGGGAGACACACTCTGAACTGTTGAAAACAAGCACATCACAGCAATCCCAGCGGTTCCGGGACAGAAGTCCGGCATCGCGGAACAATTCTTCAACTTTCGGATAATAGCGATAATGCCTGCCGGTATGCACTTTGATACGCAAACGTCTGTTTCTGCCGTTTCCCAGAGCGAGCCTGCGGCGGCAGTACCTTTTGGACAAGCGGGCGCTACCCGCCCACTCTTCTGCCGCGGCGATCATACAGGAACGCTCCAGCCCGCATCCGATAAAGATGCACTTTGTCCCTTTTTGAAAAAGTTTCCACCAGGGAGAAGAGGCGGAAAATTCAGAAATACATTTTTCGTGATCTGCCATAAGCCAGACACTGTCAGCGCCCAGAGCCGCCAGAGAACCTGCCGGATGCCGTGAACGGATGACCCCAGGCAGCTGCCGGAACATTTCAGAAAGAACACCCTCCCCCGACGGGGTCTGAACGGGATCAAAGATCCCACCCGGCACAGCACTCGTTTCATCGTGCCCGACGGGCATCACAAGGGTTCCGGGAGCAAAAAAGTCCGTCAGCTCCTGCAACAAAGCTGACATATCATATTCTTTTCCGTTCAAAGAACAGTAGACAACAACACTATCACTTCTCTTGACTCCGCTCCGGAGCAAAAGATCACTTATTCTCATAGTTAAGTAACTTTCAAACTGCTTTTACAAGATCTCTGCGACACCCAGAGACGAGTCTATACTATAACAGCAACAGCAGTATTTTTCAAGTCTCAGTAAAAAAAAACAGAAAATTTCCATCTTGAGGCTCTTAATAACTTGAACTTATCAGCAATTGAAGCTATATTATTAGATGAATTAGTGTCAAAAAATTAAATTACAGGAAAAAAAGATGTTTGAATCGTTAAGCGACAGACTGCATGATGTTCTGAAAAAACTGCGGGGAGAGAGCCGTCTCACGGAGGAAAATATCGCAGAGGCAATGCGCGAGATCCGCGTGGCATTGCTTGAAGCGGATGTCAACCTCAAAATCGCAGGAGACTTTATTGAATCCGTCAAACAGGAGTGTATCGGTCAGGATGTACTCAAAAGCGTCACCCCGGGTCAGCAGGTCATCAAGATCGTTCATGACCGTTTGATCGACCTGTTGGGCGATGCCGCCGAACTTCAGCTCAAGAGCCGTCCCAGCGTCCTTATGCTGACAGGTCTCCACGGCAGCGGAAAAACCACCACCGCCGGTAAACTTGCCCTCAATCTGAAACGCAGCGGCAAAAAAGTGCTTCTTGTGGCAGGTGACGTCTACCGTCCCGCCGCTATTGACCAGCTTGAGATCATCGGCCGGGAAATTGATGTCAATGTTCACGTTGAAAGAACAAGCGTCAACGTCGCCGCCATCGCCCGCAACGCTGTTGAAAACGCCCAGAAACAGAACTATGATGTGGTCATCATCGATACCGCCGGCCGTCTGCAAATTGACGAAACCATGGTTCAGGAGCTTGTCCGCATCCGTCAGGCAGTCACCCCTGATGAAGTTCTTCTGGTGGCTGATGCCGCGTTGGGTCAGGAGGCCGTTTCTGTCGGCGAGCACTTCAATAATGCTCTTTCTCTCACAGGTTTCATCCTGACCAAACTTGACGGTGATGCCAGAGGCGGTGCGGCGCTCTCGATCCGCAAAGCCACAGGAGTTCCTGTTAAATTCATCGGTCTCGGTGAAAAACTGGATGCACTTGAACCCTTCTTCCCGGAACGTATGGCAGGCCGGATCCTCGGCATGGGCGACGTTGTTTCTCTGGTGGAAAAAGCCGCTGCCGATGTGGATGAAGCCGAAGCAAAAGCACTTCAGGAAAAACTCCGCAAAAACAAATTTGACTACGATGATTTCCTTTCCCAGCTGCGCCACATCAGCCGTCTGGGCGGTCTGGAAAACATCTTGAAGTTCCTCCCCGGCGGACGCCAGCTTTCCAATGCCATGGCAGAAGTTGATCCCCGCCATTTCAAACGGATGGAAGCGATCATCCTTTCAATGACCAAGAAAGAGCGCTCCAATCCTGACCTTATTGACTTCCCCCGCCGCAAGCGTATTGCCAAGGGTGCCGGTGTTCCTGTTGAAACCGTCAGCAATCTTGTCAAACAGTTTGAGACCATGCGAAAAATGATGCGACAGAACGGTCTTCTCGGTAGGCTCATGTCTGGCGGTCAGATGCCTGACTCCCCCGTCCCCGGAACCATGGGCGGACTTTTCGGCGGAGCAGCACAGGTCAGTAAAAAAGAACATGAACACAAAAAGAAAATCGCCAAACTTGCCAAAAAGGAACGCGCCAAACAGCGCAAACGCAAAAAGTAATTCAGAAAAAGGACTTTATATATGTTGAGTATTCTTATTGCAGCCGCCATCGGAGCAGGGATCGGTTCCGCTGTGGGCGTTGATCTGCAAAGTCTCCCCTGGGGCATCACTTGCGGAATCGCAGGTTATGTCATCACACAAATCATCATCAGTCTGATCCTCCGCAAGAAGATCAACGCGGTTCAGGCGGGGATCCAGGCCGAAATGAATGCCGACCGGGAACGGATCAACCGTCAGTTGACAACTTTTCAGCAGCGCCAGCCCGGCAACATGAACGGTCTCAAACAGCTTGCCGACCGCCTTCAGGGCGAAGTTTCAAGAAAACTCCTTGCCGCGACCGACCGCTTCAAAGTTTTCTATCCCTGGAGTCCCATGCTTTACAAACAGATCAACGCCATGAAAATGCAGCTTTATTTTCAGGTGAAAGATTATGAAGAAGTCGATCGTCTGCTGCCTAAATCCATGCTGCTTGATCCTCTTTCACTTTCCATCAAACTGGTCCGCATGTATAAGAATGAAGATGCAGAACTTGACAAGTTCTACAATAAAAAATGCACTAAATTCAAAAATGACCAGGGCGCTTTCATCGCTTGTGTCTATGCCTGGATCAAACTGAAACAGCAGAATACACAAGCTGCTGTTTCTGCCTTGCAGGCAGCCAGAAAGCTCTCGGATCATCCCGTTCTGGTGGAAAACCTTGACAAACTTCTCAACGACAAGAAGAAAGATTTTTCCAACGCCGGATTCGGTGAACAGTGGTACGCTCTCGGCCTTGAAGAATTCAAACCCAAAGCTGTCCGCCGCCGCAACAACGGCCCCATGTACTGATATGGATGAGATTCTGCCCCGTACAAGTTGGATCGGCAGAATAAAAAAAGCTGCCGCTTCTGCAACAGCTCCGGTTATTTTCATCGG
>JAGBWB010000303.1 GCA_017629975.1 Lentisphaeria bacterium | reverse complement strand
ATGATGCAGATTATAAAGTTATGACATACTATACTTCCTTAAAAGATAAATTGCAAAGTTGTAAAAGGAAAAAAGCTCTGAATTCCCGCTTCCGGCAGATAAAAGAACTCTTTCCCTTTGCAAGGTGGACAAAAAAGAGCTGTTATTGGCAAAGAGTTTTGTGAAGAAAGCCTTGAAAAATCAAAAAAGAGGTGCTATATTATATAAATGTAAAGTATTCAGGTACAAATTCCGCATCCTCCTGAAGTGTGCGGAACACCATATAACTCAGTAAAAAATAAGGAAAAACGAAGATGAAAAGAACTTTTCAGCCCTCCAATCGGCGCCGCAAACGCCGGATCGGTTTCTTTGCCCGTATGGCTACTCACGCCGGCCGTCTGGTTATCAAGCGCCGCCGTCAGAAAGGCCGCAAGAGACTGACCGCCTGATCGGATCAGAATATAAAATTTCAGGGAACGGATCTTGGCGCTCCAACGCTTACATTTGCGTAAAAGCTCCAAATTGCAGCGCAAGTCGGAGTTTGAACGTTTGAAAAGTGCTCCTTTTCGCCGTGCCGGTTCGCTTATGGCGGTCTCAGTGGCACCCGGAGAAGGGAAGTTTGCCAAGTGCGGGGTCATATGCAGCCGGAAGTTCAGCCTGCTTGCCGTAGAACGGAACCGGGCCCGCCGGATGATGTGGGAGAGTTTCCGTCTGCTCGGCAGACGGATCCTGCCTTGCCGCATGGTGCTGATCCCGCGCCGCCGCATCAAGAACGCCGCGCAGCAGGATGTGATGAGGGAACTCACTCAGATCCTGGATGCTGCGGGGGTCCTGCGGATTCCGTTCCCCGAAGATCCTGCGGCCTCGCAGCCGGATTCCTGATCCTGCTGATCAAGGTCTATCAGAAGACTCTTTCTCCTTTGACGCCTGCGTGCTGCCGTTTTTATCCCTGCTGTTCCAATTATGCCCTTGAGGCACTCCGTATTCATGGATTCATGCGCGGCTCGGTGCTGACGGTGTGGCGGATTTTACGCTGCAATCCGTGGTGCCGCGGCGGATACGATCCGGTGCCGCCTCCCAAATCAGGAAAAGATCATAATGAAGTTTGATAAAGCACAGATTTTTGTGCTGGTCGTGGGCATTGCCATCTTGCTTGCCTGGGATCCCGTCTGTAAACATATGGGATGGTTCCAGGTTCCTGTGGCAGCTCCCGCTCCCGCCGCAGCGCCTGCTGCACCTGCCCCCGCAACCGCACCTGCAACCACCCCTGCCGATAGTGCCGCTGCCGCCGGAAAAATCCAGCCCGCAGCTTCCCGCAGCTCCAAAGCCGCCCGTCTTCCCGGCGTGGCTCCCATGAAAGCTGTTGAACTGAGCAACGCCGATTTGAAACTGGTCATTGACCCTGTTTCAGGTTCCGTTCTTGACTTTGTTGTTCCCGGTCACAAACAGGCTGACCGGAAAGAGGATATCCGTCTTTCCCAGAATCTCCGCAGCGCTCTTTCATTTGCTGCCCTCACCCCTGCACCCTTTGAGGGCGTTCCTGTTGTTATCAGTGCCAAATCTGATAAAAAAGGCAATGCACTTCAGGTCATCCGCCGTCTTCAGTATCCTGACGGCGGCGTGATCCGCCTTGAACATCAGTGGAGTCTTGCTGAAAAAGGACGCAATATCGACTGCAAAGTTTCTGTCATCAATGAATCCGCCGCTCCCCGCACGTTCAACGGATACGGCTTTACCGGTGGTGTCCTTGCCTCATGGGCAAAGGTCTCCGGCGATAACGTCCGGACTCCCTCTCACCGTCTGGACTATATGACTGCCAAAGGCAAGTTCAAAGATATTGCCGCCGACGATGATGAAGAAGACTTCGCCGCCGCCAACGGAACTTCCGTGAATTGGGCGGGCGTCAGCAACAAGTATTTTTGCATCCTTCTTTCGGGAGCACCCAACTTTACTCTGAAAACAAAACGGCTCTTTCTTGTTGACGGCAAAGAAAGTCTCCCTGTGGCTGGCTGTGCCGCAGAAGTTCCCGCCTTTGTCCTCAACAGCAAGGAAAGACGCGAATTCAGCTTCAAGGCTTATGCCGGTCCCAAGGTGATCTCAGAGCTTGAGAGCTTTGATCCCTCCGCCGGACGCGTCATGCACCTTGCCTGGGGGCCCCTGGATTATCTGGCACGGGCGCTTCTCTGGATCCTTGTGAAGATCCATGCTCTGGGACTCTCCTACGGCTGGAGCATCATTGTGCTGACCATTATCGTGCGTCTTCTCTTCTACCCTGCCACCGCCAAGGCGAACACCTCCATGAGAAAAATGCAGCTGGTGCAGCCCAAACTTCAGGCGCTGAAAGAGCAGTACAAAGACAATCCCCAGCTGATGAATGCCAAGATGATGGAGCTTTACCGCACCGAAGGAGTCAATCCTTTCGGCGGATGTCTCCCCCTTCTTCTCCAGCTCCCTGTCTTCATCGCCCTCTACACCACTCTTGACGGCGCTGTTGAGCTGCGTCAGGTTCCCTTCTGGTGGAGTCCCGACCTTGCCGGTCCCGATACGGTCTGTCATATTCCTTTGTACTTCTATGACCTGCCGGTGAATCCCCTTGTCATCATTATGACCATCCTCATGGTCATCCAGCAGCACATCACTCCCATGGGCGGCGACCCCATGCAGAAGAAGATGATGATGTGGATGCCTGTGGTCATGCTGCTGCTCTTCTATGATCTGCCCTCCGGTCTGACCCTGTACTGGAGCGTCAGTAATATATTCAGCATCATTCAGCTTCTCATTCAGAAGAGAGGCACAACCCCGGCGGGCGCCACTGAGCCTGCCAAACAATAAAATTTTCTCAATACAGAAAGTATCAAATCATGTCGGAAGCAAACTTTGAAGAACAGAAAAAACGGATCGTTGATACCCTTTCAACCATGTTCGGTTACCTGGGGCTGACCGGCGAATTCCGTCTTGAAAGCAAACCCAACAACCGCATCGGCGTCAAGATCAGCTCCGGTGATGTGGGCAGGATCATCGGCCGCCGCGGCCAGACTCTTGAGAGTCTTCAGCTGGTTCTCAACCGCATCGTGGGAAAAGATGACAAAGAGTTCCCCCTGGTGCTGCTGGATATCGACGGCTATGCCGACGGTGAACGCGCCCCCCGGAAAGAGGGCGCTGAGGGCGAAGATCAGCCCGAAAGCAACCGTCCTGCCAGAGGTTTCCGCCGCAGAGAGCGGGGCGACCGTGAAGAGGGCGGCCAGAGACTTTCTTCCAGAGAACAGCTTGAGCGTCAGGCTCAGGATGCCGCCAAAGAGGTCAAGCGCTGGGGCGACCCCATTAAACTGCCCGAAATGAATGCCCATGACCGCCGGATCATCCATCTGGCTCTCAAGGAAGATCCCGAAGTGGTCACTGAGTCCGAGGGCGAAGGTCCCATGCGGCAGGTGGTCATTTCCCTGAAAAAGCAGGATCAGGAATAAGTTTTTTCAACGCCGCAAGTTTTTTGCGGCGTTTTTCATTTACAGAACCTTTCCTTTATAATGAACGAAGCACGACAATTTTCTTATCTGGTCATCGGCGATCCTGTGGCGCACAGCCGTTCCCCTCAGATGCAGAATGCCGCTTTTGAGGCGGCAGGACTGGGGCGTCCTTACGGCAAGCTCAGAGTTGATCCTGCTTGCATGGGCGAATTTGCCGAATATGCCAGAAAGAACCTGAAAGGCGTCAATCTGACAGTTCCCCACAAACAGGTCATACTCCCTTTTGTGGATGAACTTTCCCCTCAGGCGGCGGCCTGTCAGAGTGTCAATACCCTCAAGATCGTGGAGGGCAAAATCTATGGATACTCTACCGACGGAGCAGGTATTTCAGGCGCGGTACAGGAAAATTTCGGTCTGGCGCTCAAAGGACTCAATGTCCTGATGCTGGGCGCCGGGGGCGCCGCCACTGCCATCGCTTTTGAACTGGGGTGGCAGCAGAGCGCCTCTGTGGTCATCGCCAACAGAAGTGTTGAGAAAGCTCAAGCTCTCGTTGACAAAGTCAAAGTCCACGCCCCGGAAACCCTTATGAGTGCTATTCCCCTGGCAGATGAAAGCGCCCTTGCCGGTGCCATCGCCAAAGCAGATCTTCTGCTTCAGGTCACAAGTCTGGGACTCCACGATGAAGACCCCGCCCCCATGGATCTTGAATTGCTGAAACTGAATCCCGGTTTGCGTGTCTTTGATGCCATCTACCGGCCTACGCCCCTTTTGAAACGAGCCGCTCAACTGGGACTCCCCGCCGCCGACGGCAGGGAAATGCTGATTTATCAGGGAGCGGCCTCCTTTGAAATATGGACAAACATAAAACCCTCCATTGACGCCATGCGCCGGGGGTATGCTGAAGACGGGGAGTGAATGTGTTATGCTGACTGAATTGCCTCTGGCTGCCTACGATTGGTGGCAGCGTCTCGGATTTGATTACCCTGTGGTGTGGGGAACAGCTATCTTTGCCGCCTTTGCTTTCGGTGCCTGTCTGGGGAGTTTTCTCAACGTCTGCATCTGGCGCATCCCCAGAGGAGAGTCGGTGGTCACTGCCCCCAGTCACTGTACTTCATGCGGCGCCGATATCCGCTGGTATGACAATCTGCCCATAATCAGTTATCTGGTGCTGAGAGGCCGCTGCCGCCGCTGTCACACCCCCTATTCCTGCCGCTATCTTGTGGTGGAGGCTCTGACAGGAGCCCTTTTTGTGGCAGTGCTTTTGAAAGTGGGACTGGCACAGCAGGTCCCCGCCGTGCTGCCCCTTTATCTCTGGTGCATTCTTCTTGCCATCAGTTCATCATGGATCGATGCCCGGTGGCGCATCATTCCTGATGCTCTGACCTGGCCTGCCATTTTTTACGGTATCGTGATCCATGGCGTGCTGCCCTCGGCATGCGGCGCTGAAAGTCACGTTGCAGGTTTCCTCTATGCCTTTTTTTCCGCTCTGATCCCCGGAGCCTTTCTGGCGCTCTTTGCCATTGCAGGAAAAAAGATGACCGGCAAGGATGTCCTTGGCTGGGGAGATGTGAAATTCATCGCCGCCAGCGGCGCTTTACTTGGATTCCCCGGAGCGCTTTTCGTGCTTCTGGCAGGTTCTCTTTCGGGTACTCTTTACGGTATCTGCCTTGCCCGGGCGCGTAAGAGGTCTCTCAAACGCTGTTCCATTCCTTTCGGACCCTTTCTCGGCGCCGCCGCCGTTATCTGGTGTCTCGCGGGGAACTGGATCTGGCACTGGTATCTGGTATTTTCAGGAAGATGATTCTTTCTCAATAACTTAAATTTCAAGGAACAAAACAAATGAAAATCAGAACTGCTTCGATTTTTCTGCCGCTGCTTCTTGCCGGTTGTACGGCTTGCGCAGGTCCCGCAACTCCCGCAACTCCTGTCGCCGCTCCCAAAGCCGCCGTTGCGCCCGTGGTTCAGAACAAAGTCAAACTTCAGCTGCCTCCTGCCATCTATGCCGTTCCCGGCATTGAGACCAACATCTATTTTGACAATGTTGTCTGTGTCATCAATCCTGACAACTATGTCTTTGATGTGAAATGCACCAAAGGACGCAACGATCAGAAACGCTGGCGCTACACCCCCAAAGCCGGGGAAAAGGGAACCTATGATCTTGAACTGACCGTGATTTCAAATGCCGGTGTTGAAGCTGTGGCGACTACCAAAATCATCGTTACTCCTGAAGAAACCGGCAAAGGCAAAGAGTTCGGGATCCTGGTTCTGGGCGACAGTCTGACTGCCGCCAGTGTCTATCCCAAACGCCTCTGCGAACTTCTGACTTCCAAAGGTCATCCTCAGGTCAAGTTTCTGGGAACTTCCGGCAGAAGCGGCTCCAAGGCGCTCCATGAAGGCTACGGCGGCTGGAAATGGTCTACATTCCTGACCAAAACCGCTCCTACCAAGGTGGCTCCCGGAGGGAAAACATTCCCCCGTCACCGCGCCAGTCCTTTCCTTTTTGACGGCAAGTTCAGTCTTGCTCAGTATCTGAAAAAAAATCACAACGGCAGAGTTCCGGATTTCATCACCATCCAGCTGGGAGTGAACGATGTCTTCGGCGCCTCTGATGCAAATCAGCAGGAGGTGATCAATACCATTCTCGGCAACGCCGACAAACTTATCGCCAATTTGCGTAAAGATGCCCCCAACGCCATTATCGGCGTGGGACTTGTTACCCCCGGCGCCAAAACGCAGGACGCTTTCGGCAACAACTACGCCTGCGGACAGACCCGCTGGCAGTACAAGAAAAATCAGCACGCTCTCAACGCCGCCATGCTGAAGAAATTTGCCGCCTATCCTGACAAAAAAGTCTTCCTGATCCCCACCAATGTCAATCTGGATTGTGAAAACAACTATCCGGTCCGCAGAGAGGCGATCAATGGCGAGCTTGTCAAAGGTGCCAAAAACTTTATTATCCGTCAGTCCAACGGTGTCCATCCTGCGGCGGCAGGATACAACCAGATGGGAGATACCTTCTTCTGCTGGATCAAATATCAGCTTTCAAGGTAAAATATCATGTCAGATTGGGCACTCCCGATCCTCGGATCCGCTCTGGTCCTCGGGATCTATGATGTTTTCAAAAAACATGCTGTGCGTGAGAACAGCGTCATGCCGGTCCTTTTTCTGGCGACGCTCTCAGGCAGTCTGTTTTTCATGCTGCTGACGGCGGTCAGAATGAGCAGTTCCGCCGCCGTTATCCACTGGAACAGCGGAGTGCTTTTTCTGGTCTTTTTGAAATCTCTTCTTGTTTCCGCAAGCTGGGCGTTTGTCTACTACGGCTTGCGGGAATTGCCCGTTTCCATCGCCTCGCCGCTCCGGGCGACGGCGCCTTTGTGGAGTATTATCGGCGCTGTGATCCTCTTCGGAGAGATGCCTTTGAAGATACAGTGGGTGGGGATGGTGCTGATCCTTGCCGGGTGTTTCCTTTTCACCCTGATCGGACAGAAAGAAAATTTTTCATGGCGTTCAAAGGGGATCCTTTACACTATGACGGGAACGTTGCTTGGATCGGCGTCGGCGCTTTACGATAAGTTTCTTCTGGGAACGAAGCATTTGGACCCTGTGTCGCTCCAATTCCACTTTTCCTGGATGCTGGTGGTGATTCTGGGAGCGGCTCTGCTCTGCCGTCATTTCTTTTTCCCCGCAGGGAGTAAATTCCAGTGGCGCTGGAGCATCGTTGCCACAGGGATCCTGCTTATTATTGCGGACGCACTTTATTTTTATGCGCTGAGTCTGCCTGACGCGCAGATTTCCATACTGTCGCTGCTGCGCCGCTCCAGCGTGGTGGTCGCTTTTGCCGTAGGCGGGCGCTTTTTCAAGGAAAAAATGCTGCTGCCCAAAGCTGCTGTTCTCATGGTCATTCTTGCGGGTGCCGCCATATTGTCCCTATGCAAATAAGAGCTGCTGCAATACTTCTTTTGTTATGGGTTCACCTGCTGAATGCCGGTGAAGCGCTCCCCAATCTGCTTACGGGATGGGAAAAGCCTGCAAAAGGGAAAGTTCTGCTCCCGCACTGGCGTTTCAGTGACTGGGTCAGAAAGTCCCCGCGGCAGAGTTCCGGAAAGAAAAAGGGCGTTTCTCCCCGGGAAGGTGTATGTTCGCACCGGGTCGAAGTTGTTGACGGCAAAATTCATCTCACTCTTGAAAATCCGGATACGCCCTACGCCTCAAACATGTTTTCCCGTACTCTTTCCTTACCGGGAAATGGTGAGGGACTCTACCGTTTCAGCGCCGCCATGGTCAACGGAGCAAAAAAGAAGGCTCTGGTGCGGATCAATCTGACCGGAACGGGGAACGGCAGAAATTATTCAGCCAGAGGTTATTTCTCTGTTTCCGGGGAGCTTGCCGCCAGAGAGCTTCAACTGGCTCTGCCCAAAGGATGCAAGACGCTTCAAATCATTGTGACGGTGCTGGGGCCCGGGAAGGTCTGTTTTTCAAATCTCCGGCTGAATGCGGCACAGATCACAGAAAATTCCCCTTCGGGACTCTTTTGCCGCGAAACTCTCTCTTTGCCGGAAAAAAGTCCGGTGCAATTTTATACAGCATTGCCTCCGGGTGCCAAAAAGGTTCCGGGAAACGCTCTGCTTGTGACTTTGCCCTGGGGGATCCGCCTGCTGAATGTTTACGGCGGAGAGCTCTCTCATGTGAAAGTCAAGGTCAGAGAAAAAACAGAGATGTTGATCTCCTTTGATAAAAGATTTGCCGGGATCCCCGGCGTGACTTTGCTGTTGGGCAGAGATCTTGCCGACTCCGGGAAAACACTCATGGGGAGTGTGCAGCTTCTCAAGGGAAATGAAAAAGGCGAACCGCGCTACTTTGAGATCAAGTGCGTCAAGGATGCCCCCGCTCTGGCGCCCCGGAATTTTACTGTTGTCCTTTCCGCAAACGGTTTTCTCACTGCCGGAGAAAGTGTTTCTGCCTTTGAAAACGCACTGCTCCGTTCAGGGGCAAATGTGCTGGTGACTCCCCGGCAGCTCCTTTCACTCCGGCAGATGCATACGGCAAGGATCACTCAGAGAGCTTTTTTGAATGCTCACGGGATACCGGCGGAACAGCACTGTTATTACAGTATGCTCCGGAATGAAACATTCTGGGAAAAATATTATCTGCCCCTCATCAGAAGAAATATTCTGCGTTCCGGCGGGTGTAATGTGCGTGCCATTATGTGCGACTCTTATCTGGGACAGCGCCGGGCCATCCATTGTCTCTGCTCCCTCTGCCGGGTGGAGTTGGGGGACTTTGCCTCAAAACTCCCCAAAAAAGATATTATGAACTGCTCCGCAGGACTTCTGGAAATGCGTTACGGAAAGGAGCTGAAAGCATTTCGCAAAGCGCGCTTGAAAGCCCTGTGGGCAGGAGCGCGGCTCCAACTTCCGGTCGATGCCCGGGGATTCAGGAGCCGTCCGGCGCTGATACCGGTTTATCAGCTTTCACAAGTTCTTTCTAAAAGGTGTCACGGGATGCCGGGGGAAGCGGTCATTGATCTTTCAACCGGGAGCGTTCTGCCGGACGGAATCAAATATGATCCCGCCGTCAATTTTCTGCGGAACAGTCATCTTGTGCAAACTTTCCGCAAAAACAACCCGCCCCGTGTCCGGCTGACGGGGAAATTTTCTCCCCCGCTGGGAGCGATCACTCCTGAAGAGTTGCAGTTTGAGATGCTGAATCTCATCTTCTGCGGGTTTTCCGGCATCTGGGCAGATCTGCCCGCAACGGCGGATTACAGTTACCGGGCGGCTTTCGGAGAAGCTGCCATGCTTCTGCGGGAATATGAGAAGTTTTTCCGGCTTCCCCCCCTTGCAAAACATCCGTGGGTGCTGCAAAGCAGTGCCGCGCCCCTTGAAGTGCCCCCTGTGCCGGGACAGGGAGGATATCCCCTTGAACTCCCCCGGGAGTTTCCTCCTCTCAAACTTCTGGTCTGGAAGAGCGGAAACAGGAGCCTTGCGGCAGTGGGGAATTTTTCTTCAGAACTTTTGAAATGCACTCTGCGTCACCCCGGCGCACCTCTTGTATGGCGGGGCAAAGTGGGGGAAGAGGCCCTTTCCGGCAGCACGCTCCGCAGCGGCATCAGCCTGATGATCCCTCCACGCTCTTGGCGTTTCCTTGAATTTGATAACCTGTAAAAAAAAGCCCTGCTCCCGGAAAAGGAGAGGGCTAAGTGAAGGTATCTGGAAGAGGAGTCAGTTTCTTCTGTCAACGGGGATGTTTTTCCGCATGAATGTGGGCACATCCAGATTGACGCCGTCAATGATGACAGGCGTGGTTCCCTCCATGACTCCCAGTTCATTGGTCTGAGCGGAAAAAAGATCCGGCTGGAACTCATCTTCAGCGTCGGCGCGTTTCTTTTTCCCTTTTTTGGTCACTGTGGTCTGCTCAAGGGGGCGCTCTTCTGTTGCGCTCTTTTCAAACTTGATCGCCACCGCGGCAAGCTGCATATTTTCGCCCCAGCTGCTGTCGGCTCCGGCGCCGATCAGAACTTCGCAGTCGGGTGAAAGATACTTCTGGGCATTTTCAAAAATGCTCCGGGCATCCCCCAGTGAAAGTCCGCTGCCTCCGTTGAGGACCAGCAGCACTGCATCGGCGTTTTTCAGCTTTGAACTGCCGCCCAGCAGGGGGGAGTCCATCAGATTTTCAACCAGTTTGCGCTCTTTTTCGCTCTCATCGGGCGCCACAGAGGCGTAACCGATGCTGCATGTGGCGCTCTGACGGCAGAGAAGTCCGCTCAGAGTGTCATAGTCCGCCGCCAGGCGGTTGCCGGAGCAGAGCGTCACTGCCAGCGCCCTTGCGGCTT
>JAGBWB010000302.1 GCA_017629975.1 Lentisphaeria bacterium | reverse complement strand
TGATTCTTTTTGTAAAAAATTTTAATAAAAAATTCTGACAGACCTGAAATGAGTCAGCTTGTTTTTAGAAAAAACAGGTGTATATTATTCAAATCGATTTTTTATGACTCAAAGGAGATGTTGATGGCTGTTGTTGATGAAAAAACTCTGGAACCCGGTCAGCGTACCCGCAGAAGCGATGCTTTTGATGACGGGACATTGAAGCCTGACCGGAATTTCACAAACCAGGGAATAAAGTCATCTGGTATTGCCTCTTCTGTCAGAAGCGATACGATCATCTCCGGCAGATATCGGGTCATCCGGGAGTTGGGGCAGGGCGGTATGGGGGTTGTCTATCTCTGTGATGACACTTTCGCCAAAGTTGAAGTCGCATTGAAAACGATTTTGCCTGAATTAGGTATGGACAATGAGAAAATACGGGATCAGCTCAAAAAAAATTATCAGTTGATCCATGACCTTCATCATCCCTGCATTGCCAATTACAACGATCTTGTGTGGGATGAGAGACTCAAGTGCTGTTTCCTTGTTATGGAATATGTGGACGGTGAAAATCTTCGCAGTTTTTTTGTCAGGCACCGCAGAAACGGCACTTTCAACAATGCTCTTGTGCTCAGAATATTCCGGCAGATTGCCGAAGCCCTTGATTATGCCCACAGTAAAAAAATCATTCACCGTGATATAAAACCTGCCAACATAATGGTCGACAGAGATGAAAATGTGAAACTGCTGGATTTCGGTATTGCAGCAGAAATACAAACCTCTCTGAGTTGTGCCTTCAGCAACAGTAAGACTCTCTTCAACGGCAGCGGGACCCGCCCTTATATGGCGCCGGAGGTATTGAAGGGGCAGACACCGGGAGAAGCTGCCGACCAATATGGACTTGCAGTGACACTCTTTGAGATTTACAGCGGGCATCTGCCTTTCAACAATGCAGATCCGGAGATCCTGTGGCAGTGCGTTACGCAGCTTCAGGCGCCAGAGCTTAAGAATGTTTCTTCTTCCATCCGGAAAGCTGTGGCAAAAGCACTTTCCAAGAAACCTGAACAGAGATTTGGCAGCTGTACTCTTTTTGTTGAGGCTCTGAACAAAAAGAGCAGAACATTTCTCTTTTTGCTTCTGCTGTTGTTTCTGATACTTGCGTTGGCGGCTCTCTGGAGTATCGGCCCCGGAGAAAAGCGGGCGTTCTCTTATATAGAAAAATTTGCCGGACCGCTCCAAACTTCTTCTGCTCCCTCTGTTCCGGCATCTGGCGGGGAAAACAACAAGCCTGGTCCCGAAAAACCTGCGGCACCTGTCCCCCCGCCTGAAGAGCCAAAGCCGAAGCCGGCCCCTGAAGCGACTCCGGCAGGGAGCAAAAGTGAACCTGCCTCCCCCGCCCCTGCCATGCAGGAGGAGCTTTCTCTACGGTATCTTCTGCTGAATGATAAGAAAAATATTGAGCAAAGCAAATATGACCGCGGGGAACAGTTCGGGACGTATATTGACGTGTTTTTTGAAAACTTCAATGCCGGAGAAGTTGCTTATCAGGAAAAAAATTACCCGGCGGCAGCTGCGCTCTATCGCAAAGCATATCAGGCTTCTGAATGGATCAGCAAAAATGCCCCCTTGCGGCAGAATGCCTGGACTCTTGACAGACAGTTGAAGGAGATGCTTGCAAAGTGGCAAGAGCTCTCCGGAATCTCAGGAATATCCATATCCCGTGATCTGCGGCGTTTGGAGGATGAACGAAAGAAGGCCTTGCTGCTTCTGAAAAAAGGTGAGTTTGAAAAATCTTGTAATATTCTCTCTGTGAGTTTTTCTGAATGTTCCGGATCTTTCAGGAAAATGCATCATGATCTTATGGTCAAGTTTTCTGGAATTGTCGAAAAATACCTGAAAAACGGTAATTGGCAAGGCGTAAAAGAGATCGCAGAAAAAGTAAGAGTTCTTGACAGAAAAGAGGCTGCCCGTTTGGAAGCGTTGGCTGAAAATGGGGTCAAAGAAGCTGAGATAGGGAAAAAATTATCAGAGGCGCACCGTGCAAAAGAAGCGGGAAATTGGCAGGAGGTGCTTAAAATCACTTCTGATATTCTGGCATCTTTCCCCGGTTCCGAATCGGCTCAGATCTTGAAAAAGGAAGCCGAATATAATTTGAGACCCATTCTTGAGATCATTGCTCTGCTCAATGGAAAGGAGGTTGCCGCCAAGATCGAGTTTGAGGAAAATAAACCTCTGTCAGGCAAGGATAATATGTTTGAACTTGAACAGGAGAAATTCTATAAGTGCAAACTTTCTTTTAATGAAAACTTTTCTGAATATACTGCCGTTCAGGAGTTTTTCGGAAATTGGTCCGGTCCCCGGACTAAAATCATAGCGCTGGAAAAAACATCTGAAAAAAATCCCTTTGTAACTTCGCTGCCTTTTGAAAAAACTCCTGTAAAGGATAAGAAAAAAACATCTTCAGCAAGGCAGGCTCTTCAGGATAAAAAGAGTTCTGAAAAAAACACTTCTGCTCAAGAAACTGTTTTTACTGGAGAAGTTGAATTTTGGGGAAGCAGCTGCAATGCCTTTTTGCCGGAAAAACAACGGATCAAACTGATCAAAGTTTTGCCGGGGAGCTTTATCATGGGGAGCCCCCCGGAGGAAACGGGGCGGGAAAGCGATGAAAAGCAGCACCGGGTCACGATTGCAAAACCATACTGGATCGGAGTATTTGAAGTAACCCAGGCTCAGTGGGAAAGTGTGATGAAAAACAATCCCTCACATTTCCGGAGTCCTGATCGTCCGGTGGAAAATGTTTCATGGCATGAAGCAAAGAAATTTTGCCAAAAGGTCAATCAGATGTGCGGCAAATCACTTCCGCCGGGATACCGTTTTGATCTTCCCTCTGAAGCCCAGTGGGAGTTCGCCTGCCGGGGCGGAACTGTTTCTGCGCTGCACAACGGTGATAATCTGATTGCCCCCGGACTCAATAACTCTCCGCAGTTGGATCCGCTCGGCTGGTACAGCGGAAACTGCGGACGGGATTTTGAGTTGACACACGGTGTGGATATTTCCGGCGGTACTGACAGGCAGTATTACGATCTGAAAGGCGGAACTCACAAAGTCGGCAGAAAGAAAAACAACGCGTTGGGACTTTTTGATATGCATGGCAATGTCTGGGAGTGGTGCCGTGACCGCTATGAAAAATACAACAGAAAATCCCATTCAGCACAGCGTAAAAGTCTCCGGGGGGATCGGGTTTGCCGCGGAGGAGCCTGGAATTCGTACGCGATCCATTGCCGATCTGCCAAACGGAGTTATGCCTCTGCATACAGTAAGAAGAATTCCCGGGGATTCCGGCTGGCGCTCGTTGCTGATCCGGAAAAGTAAGGGGAATCCGAAGTAAAAGAGTTTTACTTCTCTTTTTTTCTTTACAAGATTCATGCTTTA
>JAGBWB010000301.1 GCA_017629975.1 Lentisphaeria bacterium | reverse complement strand
CGGGGGAGAAGGTATCAGACTCTTTAAAACGCTGTCCACCAACAACGTCAATGTCAAACAGATGGATTTTTCTGTGTTTGGCAATCTGCTGCCCGTTTCGTCCATAGACATAACAAGTGTTATAGACGTTTTCTCCTGCGAGTTCCGGTATAGAGCCGCCGATGATATAAATGCGTTCAGTATCGACTTTGACCTGCTTTTTCATCCATTCCACAGCGGAAACGATATCAGCGACTGCCGCATCGGAGCCCATGGAAAGAGGATTGCCCACAGTGTTTTTGCCCCGGAAATCAGGACCTATCAAATGCACATCGGCTTTCTGAGCAAAACGGCAGTAGGAAGCGGAGTTCCGAAAGGTATTGCTCCAGGTGTGCAAAGCCACGACCAGGGGACGGGCTCCTTTGGCTTTTGCAAAATAAGCCAGGGCCTTTTGGGGCTTTTTGTCATAACTGCTGATAAATTCCACCTCAGAAGCAATGACAGGAAGAACCTTTTTCTTTGGGGAAACTGTTTTTTTCACTTCGGCCCCACCGGCAGCGACAGCTGCACAGAGCAACATCAGAAATAACTTTTTCATTTTTCTCCTTGTTCAGTTAAAAAATTCAATAAATCCGAATGTCCGGAACTCGTTTATCACAAATTTTTCTTGTTCAAACGCAACGCTCTCCCCCGCCAGAGGATGATAAATACCTTTGCGCAGTCTGTCAAACTCTATTGACACTTGAGAAGCACGTTCCGGGAGCGTATAATCCAAAAGAAGCATATACTCTTTCTTTTCAGGTGTACAACGCAAAACCGCCGCCACATCACCTTCAACGGTAAATCCGGCAGGATTCAACTCTCTCACCATTGCAGCAAGAGTTCCGGACATCAGATATCCGGCACGGCAAAAGGGGGCTCCTGAAACTGAAAGATGCTGAAAATTACTGCCTCTTACGCCGTCATCCCGGAGCAGATGCCAGTTGCCGCAATGTGAAACGGGTTCTTTTCCGTAACGGCTGCTCCCAGCCAGAAGAGCCAGAGGAGAATCATTCCTGCGGAGCATATTTTCGTTGAAATACCCGGAATCGGCCCCCACAAGCAGGATCTGCACCCCCTCTTGGGCTTTTTTCTCAAGTTTGCCGATCAACTCATCGCTCATACATCTTGCAGTGGGAACGACCAGCAGTTTCAACTCTTTTGTATCTTCAAGATCAGTGACCATACGCCAGGGAATATTGGCGGAACTCAACGCTTCGGTCACAGAATAACGGGAACTTTCAAAACAGCCGTAATCAAATTTCCACGATTGTTCCGCAAAAAGGACTCCGGTGGAAGCGGGATTGAAACTTTCTCCCGGCAATTTTTTCACAAAAGAAAAAATGGATTGCAGACGCTCTTTCATAGGCGGATACTCAAAGTATCCCCTCTCCTTATCCCCGCCGCAGGTGCAGAATTTGTCCGGTGTTTCCCGGATCAGCCAGAAGGCACCAGTCATACTGCCCCCCAGCAGAGGTTCAAAAATGGCAGGGGCGATCTCGTAAGGCTCTGGCATCTTGGAAACAAAACTTTTTTCCACTCCGGGGTCAGGTACTTTATGCCGCCAGCCGCCGCTGACAGCGGCAACACCGGCAGCTTCGCAGTCGGCAAAAGCCCGGTAATTCCCCAGCCGGACTCCCTCTTCCACATCCACAGTCTGAGCGTTTTCAATGTAAAGGATGTCGTGAAGTTCCGCAAAGGGCAGAAAATCAACGCCTGAAAAAGCGTTGGGCTTTCCACGGTGCAGTGCAGGATTGGAAGCAAAGAGTCCATCGGGATTACATTTCAACATCTCGTCCCGGAAAATTTGCATATTTTCCAGATTCCGCTTCATATTGAAATCGTGAAAACTCTGCATAACAGGATCGTTGCTGTGCGTTGAAATATATTCCGGGATCTCCACTTTTTCCGGGATCAGTTTCAGTTCTTCAAGAAGCTGCGGTCTTTCTTCCTGTAAAAAGCGGGCAAATTTTTCCCTGCATTCCGGACAGACACAAGGATGCAGATAAGTGTTGTCGATCCAGACACCGTTGGCTCCCAGATTCTGGGCTTTACGGATCAATCCCTTGAAGTAACTTCTGAAATCTTCTGAACTCTGACACAAAGTCCTGCGGTAATAGGCATAACTCCGGACTCCGCCACCGGGAGCAACAGCAAAAGTGTCAAAGTTTTGTAAAGTTGACTCCTGCAAGATATTCTGGTACTGCAAATAGGGCAGGACGACAATATTTCTCTGAGCACAAAGAGCGGCAGCCTGACGGAAATCTTCGTGTTCCTGCTTTTCCTGTTCCCCGGTCCCTCCCAGAGAAAAAGGCAGAATAACCAGATTGACCCCCATTTCAGCTAAACTGTCAAAAGTCTCTGCCGAAAGCATCCGGGCATACCACTTGTCATAGGAAAGCATATCCCCCGGAATTTCACCGGCAAAGCTCCGTCCCCGGCGGCGGAGTTTGGATATCCCCCAAAAGGGAACCCAGATAATTGGCTTACCTTTGAAATAACGGTAAAGTCGTGCTTTTTTTACGTTAATATCTGTCATACAAGACCTCAGTCGGTATCCAGTTTGGTATTGATGCCGACAGTTCCGCCGGGAAGGTCTTTCACTTCGTTTTCATAGTTGCTCCAGTCGACCTTCCAGGGCTGATAACGGCGGAAAGGCTTTTTCATCTTTCGGGTCAAAACGCCCCGTGCTTCCAGACTGGCAAGACAGGCGCGGGTACATCCTCCGGCACCGCAAACCGCCTTACCGGCGTT
>JAGBWB010000300.1 GCA_017629975.1 Lentisphaeria bacterium | reverse complement strand
GTTAAAAGGAATGAGCCCGGTAAAATACCGAACCCATTCCACATAATTTAACCCGTCCAAATTTTTGGGGTCACATCAAGTTGCAGCAGCTTTTTTTCAGCGGGGGATCTTTGACAGCGGATTGCGTATTTTAAGGGGAACTTCAGGGGCAAAGACTGCCAGACGGCACTCTTCTGAAAGCGCCCAGAGGTCGTGAAGATCGGCATCCTCTTTCATATCGCTTACGCTGAGTTCCACAAAAAGTCGCTCCAGAAGATCATCGATTTTCAGAGCTTTTTCCTGATCTTTGCCCCGGGCGGTCAAAGCCCGTTCGGCTCTGAGTTTCAGACCTTTAAGGAACCGTTTATAATCATTGTTCCACACCTCTTCCCGGCGCAGAAATCCCGGTGCAAAGAGAAGATCATAATGTTCCCGGAGTTCCTCCAATTTGACTCTTGACAAAAGGCTTTCGCATTCATTTGCCATTTTATAGAGTTCAGCAAGTTTCTTTTCCATCTCATAGGCAACGCGCCCCAGCTCTTCACGGACCTTTTCGGCGGCGGTTTCATACTCTCCGGCGCTTCGTATGGTCCAGGGATCCTGGGGAAAAGAGTTCAATATGGCGGCATCGGTCATATCTGAAGCCGCGTTGCGTGTTCCCTCTGAAACGAACCATGAAAGCTTCATTCCGTCAGAAAAGTTCCACTTCCTTGTGAAGTAATCAATTTGCTGTTTGTGATGAATACGGTAAAGGCGGA
The DNA here is from genome assembly GCA_017629975.1 of Lentisphaeria bacterium. GTDB lineage: Bacteria > Verrucomicrobiota > Lentisphaeria > Victivallales > Victivallaceae > UBA1784. The sequence continues at coordinate 3,477 of JAGBWB010000300.1, read as the reverse complement.
TCAATGCTTCATTGTGACGCAGACGCGCCTCATTTTCTTTGAGGAAAACCTGACTGCTGACCCCATTGGCTCCGGCTTTCAGGGCAGGAAATATATATTTTTCCTCATCGCCTTTCAGGAGAATATGCTCCGGGAGCGGCTCCTTTGCAGGCCAGAGGGTGCTTTCGGCGCTGATATGTTTTCTGACCCCCGGAACTGCTGCGCTGAGCTGAGAGCCCATACCGGTCCGGTCGGGCATTTCTGTATGGATCGCAAGGATGCGTCTTTCATCATTCATCACTGCAAGTTTCATCACCAGATGTCCCGGGCGGCGGATATTTTCAAAATGGTCGGGGGGCAGGTCTATTGCGGCATATCTGTAAAGGAACTCAGAAAGTGCTTCATACAGGGGCTGCTCTTTGAGGATATTTCCCTTTTCTCTTGCAGAGATAAATTCTTCGGTACACTCCTGGACTTGTATCTTGCGCCGTTCCTCTCTGGGGAGTCCTCTGAGCAATATTTCCACAAGTTCCGGCAGGAATCCGGGGACAAGATAATCCAGTGCCCACTCCGGGAGCATATTGACCTGATCTTCAGGTACATACATGGTGATACCATCGTTGTCGGCTCCCGGATCAAAGACATAGTGGAGCTGAAAGGGCGTATTCCCGAAATAGAGCCAGTCCGGGAAATGCTTCGGGAGCAGTTCCCGGTGCTGTTCCTGCATGATTTCTTCCTGTTTGGGGGCAAACGGGTAAGGATAAGTTGAACAAAGTTTTTTCAGCGCTTTCAGAGAGTGGATCTCAGGAGGCAGCACACTGAGAAAATGTTTTGCCGCAGCTTCTGAGTCATAGACGGACTCCGGGTGCCGGATTTTGATCTCAAGCTGTTCAAGATCTTCTTTCATCTCGTTGAATTTTCCGACCCAGCCGCCCAGATCAATATTGCCTGAAAGCAATCCCTCTCTGATAAAAATTTCTCTTGCCTCAGCCGGATTGTGGCGGGCATAATCGACCCGGCGCGCCGCATGGACAACAAGTCCGTCGCAGATCACCTTTTCACGGGCGCGGACAAAGCCGCTGTTTTCATCGTATGCCGCCTGATCATAATTTCTGACACAGAGATGGGGCGCGACCTCCTCCAGCAGTTCCGGTTTGATTTCCGCATTGATACGGGCAAAAACTTTTGAAGTTTCCACAATGGCAAAACTCATCACCCACTCCGGAGCAGGTTTCTTCCGGGAAAGGGCAGAACCGGGGAAGAGGAAAAACTTTCTGCCGCCGGTACTGCGGTAGAAACGGTTTTCCTTGTCAAAAACACCGATGTTGCGCGGGATCCCGGAAAGGATCGCGCCGTGGAATTTTTCAACCTGGGGCAGGGGGGCGGATTTGATTTCTTCCTCATACTCCATAGTCTCCGCCAGATCCAGCACCAGATTGCGCCACTCTCTGACTCTGACAAAGCTGAAAAATCCGTTTTTGCAGACATTTCTGAGAAGTCTGTTGGAGTCAAAGGCATGATGATCCCAGAGATAGTTCCAGATATTGAGGATCCCGAGGAAATCGGAGCTTTTATCATCAAGAGAACGGTGGAAATCTGTTGCCGCCTGCTCTTTATCCATGGGCCGTTCCCGGGGATCGCGGATGGAAAGAAAGGCGCTTACCACCAGAAGTTCCGGAAGACATTTGCGCTTTTCGGCAGAAACAAGCATGGCGCCGATATGGGGATCAAGAGGCAGTCTTGCAAGCCGGTAGCCCAGCTGAGTGGGTTCGCCTGAGTGTTCAAGAGCCTGAAGATCATAGAGTGAACGCAACCCTTCGCGCACCGCCGCCGGATTGGGGGGATTGAGAAAGGGGAATTTATCGATCCGCGGCAGTTTCAGCGCCGCCATCTGCAATATGACACCTGCAAGGGAGACCCGGCGGATCTCAGGATCCGTCTGGGGCAGGGCGCGCTCCTGATCGGATTCACCGTAAAGGTGGATGCACAATCCCGGACCGGTTCGGCCGCAGCGTCCCCGGCGCTGACGCATAGAGGCCTGAGAGATCATTTCAAGCTGAAGCTCCTCAATACGGCTCCGGGGATTGTATCTCTTGACCCGGGCAAGGCCGGAGTCGATACAGCAACGGATATTGGGGATGGTCAGAGAGGTTTCAGCCACGTTGGTACTGAGAATGATCCGCCGCAGCTTGCCGGGGTGAAAGACCTTTTGCTGGTCGGCGTTGCTCAATCTGCCGTAAAGCTGTAAAACTTCCACGCCGCCGTAATTGCGTCCGTTGAGCATGTCGGCGGTATCCCGGATCTCTCTTTCCCCCGGCAGAAAGACGAGAGCATCGCCTCTGAGTCCTTCACGCAGGTAGGCTTCAACGCCTCTTGCCACAAGTTCGGGGAGTTCTTCATCTTCTTCCGGAGCCATGTATATGTCATCAATAGGGAATGTTCTTCCCTCAATATCAATGACTGGGGCGTTATCAAAAAATTCGGAGAAAGCTCCGGCGTCAAGGGTCGCTGAAGAGATGGCGATCTTCAAATCTCTGCGTTTTGCCATAAGCAGCTTCAGAAGACCCAGAATAAAGTCAATGTTGAGAGAACGTTCATGGGCTTCATCAATGATCAGGGCGTCATACTTTTTCAGCAGTCTGTCGGAACGGCTTTCCGCAAGGAGAATACCGTCGGTCATGAATTTCAGAAAGGTGGAGGGAGATGTGTTTTCCTGAAAACGCATCTTGCATCCCACGCCTTCACCGAAAGGGATCTGCAATTCAGCGGCGAGCCGCCTGGCTATGGCAGTGGCGGCGATCCGGCGGGGCTGAGTGCACCCCACAGAGGTGCATCCCAGTTCCAAAGCCGCCTTGGGCAGCTGGGTGGTTTTACCGGAGCCTGTGGCACCGCAAACGATGATCAGCTGATGTTTTTGCCACAGTTCTTTTATTTCGGAAATGCGCGCAGAAACCGGGAGCTGTTCAGGATAGGTGATGACAGCCCTGGCGAGAGACTCCAGACGCGGATTTTTGACATTTTTTTCAATATTGTTTTCCATTCCTTAATATAGCACACTTTTGTGTTTCTTTCAAAGCGGGTTCAGAGAAAAAGAGAGTTCCTTTGGGGAGAAGAATAAAATAATTCAAAAAAATTATTTGATTCAGGAAAAAGAGAATTGAAAAGTTTCTGAAATGGTGATATCTTATACCAATTGTAAGTTCTTCCGTCATAAATGGCGGCGGGAGTTGATATTATTTAAAAAAATTGGAGTCAGGTGGTCTTATGGAATTCAAAGGTGTATATACGGCATTAATCACCCCTTTTCGCAACGGGGAAGTTGACAGCAGTGCATTGAAGGCACTGGTGGAGAAACAGATTGCCGGTAAAGTCGCTGGTATCGTTCCTGTGGGAACCACCGGAGAGTCTCCCACCGTTTCCCCTGAAGAGCATCTGAAGATCATTGAGACGGTCGTTGAATGTGCTGCCGGACGCTGCCAGGTCATTGCCGGAACCGGT
>JAGBWB010000299.1 GCA_017629975.1 Lentisphaeria bacterium | reverse complement strand
TTGCTGATTCACGGCATAAAATCTTGTGGGGTGTGAATATGTCAAAGTTCTTTCCGGTCAGTATTTCAGGAGAGGCAAGGAGTTCTGCGGCTTTTTCGCCGATAGCGTTGTATTGAAAATCTACTGTGGAAAGAGCAGGCGTTGAGAAATTGCCTCCCGGATATCCCCCGAAACCCAGTACGGCGATTTGCTGCGGAATTTTGATTTTACGCTCTGAAAGAAGCGTACATAACTGCATGGCCAAAAAGTCAGAGCCGCAGAAAATGGCATCGGGAGAAACTTGCAATATTCCTTCAACAGCGTTGAGGAAACTTGTTTTTTCATGGGTGCAGAATGCAATCAGCTCCTTTTCTGCCGCGGCACCGTAATGGTGGAAGTGTGACAGAAATTCTTCATCTGTGTAATACTTGACCTTGAAAAGGGCATTCCCCAGAAAAGCGATCCTTTTTCTGCCGCGGGAGAGCAAAAACTTTACTCCGTCATCCCAGGCGGCGGCGTAGTCGGTACGCATGAGAGAAAAAGGGGTGTTGATCCTATCCATGGCGGTTCCGTGGGCAATGAGAACAGGCAGTCCGCACTCCCGGAGCATGGCGGCAAGGGGATCATCTTCCTTGAAACATCCTCCCGGAACCAGAACTCCTGTGAAATCATTTTTTTTCAGAGTCCTGCGGAACGATTCAACAGAAGTATTGGCAACAAATTCACTGTTGAGCGTTTCAGTCAGAAGCTGTAATTCACAGCACCTTTTTTCAAACCCGGGCAATATGTAGTTGCTGATGCCCCGCAGTGTGTGGAGATGGCTTCTTATGATCAGGATCTTTCCCGCCGCGGGAAGTTCGTTCCCGTACCCTGTGACAAAGGTTCCTTTCCCCTGAACAAGGGTCACAAGACCATCCTTTGCAAGGTCGTTCAGAGCCGCTCTCAGGGTGATGTGTGAAACCCCCAGCGTTTTTGCCAATTCTGTACCGCGGGGCAGTTTTGAGCCCATGGCAATTTCGCCGCTTTGGATCATAGCGGTGATCTTTTCGGAGATATAAGCTCTTTTTGATTTGATATTCATGTTTTTAGAGTAAAATAGTGATTATAAGTGATTATATTAAAAATACACTTCATTCTCCTTTTTGTCAAGAGGTCAGAATAAGAAAAAACGCCTTTTTTGAAAAGTTAATGGCGTTTCAGGTTGAATAAGCCTCTTTCTTGCGCTATATTACCCCCATGAACTTCAGGTTTGTCAATCAAAGGAAATCAATCTGTGAAAAAAATCAATGATATACTGTCGGCGTGGGGATGCGGTTCCCTTGAGATGATGCCCTTTTTTGTTACAGAAAAGGGCAGGGTGTTTCCTGCTGCCGTTGAGGTGACGGAAGGTAAGGGGAATTTGCAGATCTCTGCCGTTTATGAAACAGGGGAAAAAGATGACCTTTATCTGCTGCTCTCAGAAAAAGAGATGACCTGCCGCCGGGTCTTCCGCAATAAAGACGCTGAACAGAATATCTGCGAGTTGGGGATACTGCTCAAAGGGATCACCTTTGGCAAGGATCCGAAAGAGGATTACTTCTATCACAACGAAAATCCCCGCATCTATGAGAAGATGGGGATCCCTGTTGACTTTGACCGGGTCAATAACAGCAATGTGAAGGACTTCGGATTTGATGAAATGGCGGGAAACCGCTGGGCGGATCCCGGCGTTGTCCATGAGCGTATCGGACGCAGTCCCTATCAGCCTTTCCCTGCCATACTGGTCAGCAATTACGGTTCAGAGCGGGGAATCGTTCACGGAACTCTCAGCCAGAAGGTTTTTTATCACAATTATCTTGCCAACCGCGAAGATGAAAAGGTGACTCTTGAAATCTTCTCAGGTTTCAAGGATATCGCTTTTATGAGCTGCCCCGCAGGGAAAAATCTGATGGACCAGTGGTATCTCGGCGTCACGGAGCAGGCCGCAGATCTGGAAAAGATCTTTGAAAATTATATCGCCGTTCTGGAAAAATATCTCCCCGCCCTCTACGGCAGCACAGATATCAACCGTAAATGGATGGTCTGGGGTTCATGGAATGACGGTATTTCACGGAAGATCTCTGAGGAAATGATCCTGAAAGAAGCAAGATTCCTCAAAGAGAATTTTCCCACAGTCCGCTGGATCCAGGTGGATGACGGATATGCTGTTCACGTTCCCCCCGCTCACGGTTTGGGAATGCCCTATGAAGGGGAGGCGGGCGTAGATCACAAAAAGTTCCCCCGGGGATTGCGCGCTTATACCGATGAGATCCGCCGGATCGGTCTGCGTCCCGCCGTCTGGATCGGCGGATTCTGCCCCAAACACGCCCCCATTTATCAGGAGCATCCGGAGTGGTTCATCAATTACGACTACCGGACAACTGACTCTGCGCCTCTGGATGTCAGTCAGGAAGAGGTGCGGGAGTATATCCGTCATGCTCTGGATGTTTTCTTTTACGAGTACGGCTTTGAGGGCATGAAGCATGACTTCTGGAGCTATGCTTTTGAAGACAGTCATGACCTTTTGAAGAACAAAGACCGTTCCGGTTACGAGTACCGCACCTGGTGGCTTCAGGAGATCCGCAAACGGATCCCCGGCGACGGTTATCTTCAGACCGGATGCGATATCGTCATGGGTAATCCCTTCCTTGCTGAATATTTTACCAACTACCGTTACGGCATTGATATCGGCAACGGCAACTGGGATTATGTCAAGACCAACTTCCTCTGGGGCGCTGCCTGTTTTGCCACTCATACAGCCCATCTCTTTGTGCCCAACAGCGACTCTGTGGGACTCTTCCCCGGACTCAATGATACAGAGGCCATGTTCTGCCTGAACTACTGCCTTGCCACTCACTCCATGGTTGAGATCGCCGGAAAACTCAGCGAGTCTGCTCCTGACAATCCCCGGCTCAAGACTTTGAAAAAGGCTGTGTGCAATCCCAACAACGGCCAGGAGGTGTTCCTCGGCGGATACAATTATCGCGACAGAGAAAATCTCATCCCCCGGATCATCTACTTCAAGACACCCCACTTTTCCGTTGAAGAAAACAACGCTCTGATGCCTTTGCGGACGGCAGGACTTTTCAATATTGAAGAGAACTCCATCAAAGTGACTTTTTCCGCAGAAACATTCGGCCTGCCTGCGGGAAAATATCTTGTCACCGACGTCTGGAGCGGCGAAACAGTTGCCCTTGAGGACTCCTTTACCGTTGAGATAGAAGCTCACGGCAGCCGCCTTTATGCGATTTCTTCCGCTGAAGACGCACTTCTGCTTGATGCCAATATGCGCATCAACAGCTTTGACGGGAAGTCCGCTGAGTTTGACTACGCAGGGGTCGCCGAACTTCTTCTGACTCATGCCCCTGAAAAACTTTTCTTTGAGGGGAAAGAATTGCCCTTTGAAAGCAGAAAAACGGCCTGCGGAGAAATTGTTTCTTTCAACGTTCCCGGAAAAGGCTGCGTCACTTTCAAATAAGGAGATGAAAAATGCAAAAATTTACTCTTGACGGGCACGCCGAAAGTTTTCTTCCTGAGGGGAAAAAATGGGATCTTGTCTGGCATGATGAATTTGACGGAACTGAACTGGATGAGTCCAAATGGGGGTTCCGTTTGAACTTCTGGGGCAAAAGACTCAAGACTTTCACCACCGAAGGGGTGGAACTTGATGGGCAGAGCCACTTGAGACTCCACATGATCAAAAAGGGGGAGGATTATTATTCCCCCCATTTGCAGACCGGTTCTCTGACCTATGATATCCCCAAAGATACCAACGGTTTCTGGCCTTTCGGCGCCCATGAAAAACCTAAATTCATGCACCGCTACGGCTACTATGAGATCCGCTGCCGTCTGCCGAAAAACAAAGGCTGGCACGCGGCGTTCTGGCTTCAGGCGCCGGGAGTGGGATCCCATCCCGACGCCCGCTTTGCAGGAGTTGAATGCGACATTATGGAAAACTACCGTCAGCATATCGACAACAAGATCATCGGCGGCAATCTCTGGGGCGGCTACGGCAGCAACTATGAGGGCTCCGGACACTTCACCTGGGATCATGAGGAAACTCCCGACGGATGGCACTACTACGGCGTTGACTGGTCCCCTGAAGGATACGTTTTTTACGCCGACGGCAGGGAACGGGGAAGAGTCCTCCCCCCGGAAAGAACCGCTGAGAGATGTGTTGAGGAATTGGGCGGCAACCATATCAAAGAGGGAGGCGTTGCCATAGGTCCTGTGTCACAGGTGGAGCAGTTCATTCTTGTTTCCACCGAGTGCCACGGCTACCGGGGACCGGGATTTCTGAGCGCACCGGCGGGACATCCCGCAGGAACGCCTGCGCCCATATTGAAAGAGGCGGTGCTTCCGGATTACTTTGAAGTGGATCATGTCCGGGTCTTTGACCGGATCGAAGAGTGATTTTTTTCAACGCTGCTTTTGAAAAGGCTCCATGACCCGGTCAAGGACT
>JAGBWB010000298.1 GCA_017629975.1 Lentisphaeria bacterium | reverse complement strand
TTTCCAACGGAATTTCCCGGGATTTTTTTTGCCTTGCGGATCTAAGACATAAAACGTCAGGTATCCCGGTGTATATTAAATACAGTTACTGAAACAGAACACACAGGAGATTTTTTTATGACACACCATGCCGCAGCACTGATTCAGAATTTTATCAGCGACACCCTTGCCGGGGATATCAACAACTTCCGCACCTTTGATTTCAAGAGTCTCAAAAACTCTGCAAAGTACGGCGCTCCGGGCGAAAACTTTGACTGCGACGACACTTTGCTCATGCGGGCGATCTACACAGTGTTGTGGGGAAGCGAATTTCCCGGACTTTCCATGGAACAGCCGACCGCCGGCAGAAGATACCGGGGAGATACCATGAACTCCTTTCACACCATGTTCGGCAGGGAAATCGCAGGAAAACCGGGATTCTTTGCCGGAGTGGAAAAATATGCCCCCTCTGAGGAGTTCAGAGAAAGAGTGCGCCGTTTCGGGAAACTTTGCAGCAATCTTGGAAACTACATTCTTCTGCCCCACTGGTATGCCTGCGGAACAACTCTTAATTTTTACCGGGGAACAAATGAGTGGCACGATTTTTTTGACCGCTTTCTTATTGAACTTTGCAAAGTACTCTGCAATGCAGAGGAGCAGGATGAAAGGCTGATTCGCCTTGTGGAAGTCAACGGCTTTTACTTTGATCAACGCAAAGGTGAAGAAAATTTCAGAAAAATGGTCAAAACTCTTTTTCTTGAGGATTACTGCGGAAGTGACGGGATGCCCCGAAAACTTTTTCCCTGCAACTTCCACTGGCGCGACACAAACGACCGTGAACAGTATTTTCACGATGCCAACATCTACCTTGACAAAACGCAATCCCTTATCCTTTCCCGGTGCAGCAAGATGATTTCCGCACTGGACAGTGCCCTGAATTGAGTCAATGGATTTGACTTTTTTAAGAAAGAAATTTGCAAATATTGATCCTGACATGTAAATTATAGAAGTGTATCGTTCAATCACAAAAGGAGTTTTTTCTTATGAAAGTCAAATTTGGTCTCGGCAGAAGATGCACAACCCCTGAATTGCCCATTTCACTTGCGGGTTATTTCAATAAACGCATGTGGGATCATGTCATTGATGACATTGAAGTCAGAGCTGTTGCATTCAAGGATGACGGTGAGTTCCGCTGCATCATCCAGTTTGATCTTCTGAGCATCCACTATCACCTTTACAATCAGGTCTTTGATGCGATCAAAGAGATCGGACTCAAAGGATTTTCCTCAAAAAATGTTCTCATCTGCGCCACCCACAGCCACACCTGCCCTGACAACTTCAACGACCCCAACAGCAAAGAGTACTGCCGCTTCATTGCCGCCAAAGCCGCTGAAGCTCTGAAAGAGGCTGTGGAAAATATGCAGAAGGGTGAACTCCTTTACACCATGACTCAGGATCACAGGTTCCAGTTCAACCGCCGTTACTGGATGAAAAACGGAACCGTTGTCACCAATCCCGGCAAACTCAATCCTGACATTCTGCGTCCTGAAGGGGATATTGATCCCCAGATCCCCATGCTGGCAGTGAAAACAGATGCAGGACTTGCCCTTCTCATGACCAGCATCGTCAACCACACCGATACCATCGGCGGATGCGGTGTTTCAGCCGACTGGCCCGGCATCATGCGGCGCAAACTTGAATCCCAAATGGCGCCCGGCGCCATGGTGATGCCTCTTATCGGAGCTTCAGGCAACATCAACCACTTTGATGTGTCAACGGATATGAACCAGACCTGTCCTGAAGAGCCCAAACGCATTGGCGAAGGTTATGCGGAAACTGTCGCTGCCGCCCTTGACAAGCTCATTCCCGTCCCCGGGAAAAAGATCCGGATGGCGACAGCAAAGGTCAAAAGCTCCCCCCGGATCCTTGATCCTGCGGATGTGGCTGAAGCAAAAGCTGTGGTGGAAAAATTCAAAGATACCGACACCTCAAAGGTCGGCAAAGGTGTTGATATCACCAGTGAAGATCTTGCCAAGGGCGCTCCTTTTGCCCTGAAGTTCTTTGCCGAAAAGCTCCTTGATCTTGCAGAGCACCCCAGAGTCCCCAATTTTCTTCTGACCAAGATAGAGTTCGGTTCTCACGTTGTCCTTGCCTCGCTCCCCAGCGAACCCTTTGTGGAAATCGGACTCACTTTGCGCCGTTCCGTTTTCCGGGATAAATTCTGTATCGTCACCTCTCACGGAAACTACAACGGAGGCAAAGAGATCTTCTCAGGTTACATCCCCAACGCCTGGAACTACGGCCGGGGCGGTTATGAAACAACTCCCCGCAGCAGCAACTTCGGTCTTGACACAGCAGATGTGCTCATCGCCAAATGGAGAAAACTTGCTGAAAAGTAATTATCTCTGAAGAAAACAAGGGGACTGCCAACAAAAAGCAGTCCCCTTTTTTTACTTGAATTTTATTATGCCTTTTCAAGAGGAAGTTTGAAAAAATCAATCGCGTTGTTGCGGCATATCTTTTTCCACACCTCATCAGGCAGTTTTCCTGAATCGTGCATCCGGTCAAACCAGAGCTTCAGCTGAAAATTGGCATCCACTTCGCTGTTGCAGCAGTCGGTGCCGAAGAAAAGTTTATCCTGAAATTCAGTCAGGAACCTGACCGCATACTCTTCATCCCGCCTGAGCCAGCCTGCGGCATCTGAAAGCTCCCCGTAAAGATTGGGGAACTCCCGCAGCAGCTCCTGAGCAACGCCCTCACATTCAATGGGGCCCGCAGCTCTGGGGGAGCCGTACTGAAGTCCGTCATTCCGGAATATGGCTTTGCAGCGGGCAGGACGGGTGCGGGTCGTATACTCCGCCCAGAAAATGGGTCCGTGGGCGATAAACTTCAAATCGGGGAAACGCTGTAAAGTATGTTCCAGAAAGGGCAGTCCCATCTCATCATAAAGTCCGAAATCTCCCTCCGGACGGTCGGAACCGTCAGTGGTGACAGGGAGTCCGACTTTCTCTGCACAGCCGAAAAGATTCTGGACTCTCTCATCGTTCATGGGCATATTGGGCATGATCTCTCCCACCCCCAGACACCCCAGATCTTTGTAGTATTGTAGCACCGTATCAAGGCGGGCATCTGCCCGGTTGATCAGAGCGCGGGGGTCTACGTTGCAGAAAGGAAACAGGCGCCCGGGATACATCTCAGCCATTTCCAGAATATCTTCATTTGCCTGGGGCAGATAGATCTCAGAGTTGACAACTGGAAGCACGAAACCGGCTTCAATGCCGTAGTGGTCATACCGCTCGATCAATCCCTGCGCCGTACAAAAGGGGGTCACGAAAGGGGTGGGTTTCCGGTAGGCATGGGCATGGATATCTATATATTTCATCTGCGGTTCTGCTCCTTACGCTTCAACACTCTGAAATCTGGCAAAGATGACCGTGGGTTTGGTGCCGATGGTTATTCTGATGTTTTTATCTGCATCATGTGAAATATCAACAGGTTCCAGATTCCTCCCGATATCCACGGCAACAGCCTCCTTCCATGTCAGCCACCTGTCGCTTTTCAAAGTGATGATGTTGCCTCTGACATGGAACACGGTAATAAGAACTGCGATCTCTCCAGAGGGTTCCCGGCAGGCGAGGACATACAGATCACGGTCGTTGGAAACAGCTTCCAGGCGTTCCGGAAAATCCAGCATCTTGCCGAAAGCCTTCATGCAGTAGTAACTCTTGGAGGGAACGCCGAATGTGGAAAAGAGTCCGAAAGAGGTGCAGGTCATGGTGTAGTAGTTGGCCATATCCAGAGGCGTATCCTGCCAGACAGTGAGCGCAGCGGTCAGAAAGGCACCGGCATCCAGTTCTTTCATGCGGTGCTCGTAGTGGAACGGCTTCTGATCTTTGGAAATCTTGCTCCATGAGCCGGGAACGTAGTGCCACTCATTGAGATGGAGTTCCGTGTCAGTATATCCGAAAGAATCCACCAGTTCCCGGGCGTAGAAGACCTGTTCGCGCATGAACTCCACATTATCAGTGTAGCAGTGCCATGAATAGAAGTCCAGCGGAGCCTTGTTTTCGGCACAGCATTTGAGGAATTTCCCTGCCTGCCCCTCTTTTTCGCAGCGGACATGGGCAGGACCGCCGATCTTGAGATCGGGGAAACGGGATTTCAGGATCTTGGCCAGATGACAGTAGAATTCATTGAAATCCTCAATGGGGCCGGACCAGAGGCCTTCGGGTTCGTTCCAGATCTCCCAATACTTGATGCCGAAGTGGAATCCATTTCCCCATCCTTCGTTGTAGTGGCGGATGATATTGCTTGCCACATCCGCCCATTTATCCCACTGCTCCCGGGGAACAGGACGGGTATTGTAACGGGGGAAGTGGTGTTCTATGGAGGGCCCCAGACGGTAGATGATCTGAGTACCGATCCGGAGGCAGTTGCCGATATATTCGTCGGTCTGCTCAAAGTAGTAGTTTCTGGGATCTTCGGCATCAAGGTGCATAAAGGGGAAGATCATATTGAAGTCAACGATCCGCCATCCTCTGTTTTCCAGGGGGGCATCATGGAGTCTGGCGTAAGGACAGCGCAGTGCCTTGTATTCTTCAGAGATATCGTTCATAGAGGAGCCTGAGAGAGGAGGCGCCAGATTTCCGCCATTGAGAGCTTTCAAAGACCCGATCACTTTGGACGTGTTGAGAGTTAATTCCGGACGGTGCATTTTTTTCCTCGCAGATATTTTTTACTGTTATTCAGCTCAATTTCAGAAGATATGTATAGAATATATCTCAAATTTCCGCAAAAAACAATAGTTCAAGTTGAAAAAAAGAAACTTTTTACGGAAAATCCGGAGCCATTGTCTGCAAACTTCAGTTTTTCTTCCTGACGCTCCCCGGAGAGGTCCCGAAAAACTGTCTGTAACTCTTGGAAAACTGATAACGGTTGGCAAAGCCTGTTTTCAAAGCAATTTCATCCATGGTCAAAGTTGAATGCTGCAAAAGCTCCTGAGCCAGTTCCATGCGTCTGCTGATCCGGTACCGGCAGGGAGTGATGCCGATACAGCGGCGGAATGTGCGCTGAAAGTTATCTCTTGACATATTCACTTTGGCTGCGACTTCGCTGCTGCTGAGGGTCAGATCTTTGTTGATGATCTCAAGGGCTTTACCGATACGGCTGTCGCACCTCACCCCCTTCTCAGTCTGAATACGGCCCCGGAGTTCAGAAAGATAGTAGAGCAGCATGGCATACATCCGTACATCAAAGTGTTTTTCGGCGCACCCGAACCACTCTTCCGTCTCAAGCAGATGTTTCCGAAACGGAGCTGAAGAAAAAGCAAGGGGCCGTGAAACAGGAACAGGATCATCCCATTCAAAGTGCATATAAAGCTGCCAGAAACGTCCCTCTGCAAAAGAGGCATAGTTGGTATTCGGAGGAATCAAAAGTATTTCATCCATCTTCAAATCTATGCGTTCATCCTGAAAAACGATCCACGCCCCGGGGTTTCGGTTCCAGTAAAAACGCCAGAAAGGGGCATTGCGGCAGGGATTGTTCCAACTGGTATGCACATCCACATAAGAGTAGTGCAAGACCCTTATTCCGGGGAAAGAGAGATCCCGGTTCTGTTTGTTGATCTCACCAGTTTTTGACATATTAAATTTCCTGAGTCAATAATAAAAATAATATTGCAGTGCCACATACATAAGATACTTCATATTTTCTGATGTGTCAACAAAAATTTTGAATGCAACACCACAATTTGACATCTTTTTTCCATGATATGACATTTTATTTTTACGATTCCCCGGTTATATTGTGTCATGTCCTTAAAAACAACGGAGAAAACTTAAAATGTCAAAAAGAGCCTTGTTTCCCGGAAAAAATCTTAGGTTGTGCAGCTCTTCATGTCCCGAGAGCACCTCTGTCCCGTCTGAAAAGCCTTTTTCCAGATCAGTGTTCACCCTGATCGAACTGCTCGTTGTCATTGCAATCATTGCCATTCTTGCCGCCATGCTTCTTCCGGCGCTGCAGCAGGCAAGGGAAAAATCAAAACAGATCAGCTGCCTGTCAAAGCTGAAACAGATCGGCACTGCAACACAAATGTATGTAAGCGGCAATGACGGCTGGTTCATGCCGGCAAGCGCCCCCATCCAAACCCCCTATAACACTTCAACCACATTGCCCTGGATGTTTTTCATTTCAAGAGAAATGGGGATTGCCGATGCCTCCCCGACATTCTGGAACGCCAACACCTCTGCAAACAGTGCCGCCAAGATCCCCCACAAGACTTTCAACCGCTACGTCTGTGATGCCAACTCCATAAAATACATTGGAGCCGTCGGAGCCAATATATACAATCACCCCTATGCTCTGACCAATTATGTCATCAATCAGTGTCTCGGAGCTGTTTACCGCAAAGATGACGCCTCGCCTTTCGGACTGTATCCGGGGAAAAAGATCAGCCAGATCAAGCGTGCCTCCCAGACAGGGTTGCTCTGGGATGCGCTCCCCACCAACACCCAACCCTACCGGGACAGACTCAACACCGTTGATGTCACCAATCTGACCTATAACTGCGTCGGCCGTCCCCATGGCAGCGGACGTATCACCAATCTGCTCTACTCCGACGGTCACGCCATCAGTGCCATCCCCGCGCCTTTCCTGCCGGTGATTTTCAACGGCAATGCCAATTCCCCTGCCGGTTGCTATTTGTGGGAGGGATCCGCCCCCGATTCACGTTATTGTCCGTAAAACACTTCAAATAAAAAGTCTATCAGGAGAAAAACATCTATGAAAAAGAATATCGCCCTTCTGCTGTCGGTTGCCGCATTTTTCACTTTGCAGGCCTCGGAAGATAATCTCATCCGCAATCCGGAGTTCAAAGAACAGAAGAAAAACTGGTATATCACCGGCACCCCCACTTTTAAGGACGGCATAGCAACGGTTCCGCTGACCAATGTCAGAAAGAACGATCCTGAAACCGTGACCGCCTCTATTGCCCAAACTATCCCTGCCATCGCTCCCGGAAAATATGAATTCACAGCCTATTACAAGGGTGAATTCAGAAATTTGTATGTGGTTATGAGGGGATATACAAAAGATAAAAAGAGCGTCAACATCATTGCCAAATGGCTGGGGAAAAAGGATTTCATCAAAGCCGGAGACAAGCCCGGCTGGAACAAATTCTACTTTGTGGGTACAGTGCCTGCCAATGTCGTGCGCGTAAGTCTTCACATTGAACCCTGGGGTGCCAAAGGTGCAAGCATCCAGGTCACAGGCATTGAACTTGCCGAAGCAGAGTAAAATCCTCAGGATCATCAGAGAAAGAAAAAAACATGAACAAAAAAATTCTCTTTGCCGTATCAGGTATATTTGCAGCAGGAGTAATTTCCGCTGCGGAAATCATTACCTTTTATCCCTTGGGAAAACTTGGAATATTCTTCCCCGGAGAAGCCCTGGAGTTTCAAATCAAACTGAAAGATAAAACTCCTGCCGCCTCAGGCACCGTCACCGTCAAAAACTCCGGCGGCAAGATCATCAAAGTTGTCAAAATGGATCTGCCCACCGGGAAATTGAACAAGATCAAACTTGACTCCCCCGGTAAAAACGGTTTCTTTGAAGTGGAAGCCAAATTCGGCGGAGCCCCTGCCATTGCCTCAATGGTCATCACCCCGAAACAGGAAAAGCCGGATCCCTTTTTTCTGATCCATCCTTTCCACTGGAGCAATCTTGACACCTTTGCGGCAGTCAGAAGGATCGGCTTCGGCGGTCTGAAAGTCAACTTGAGCAACTATCAGCCCTATAAGGAAAATTTCAACCCCGAAGAGATGCGTAAAGAAATGCGCAACTCTCCCTATTTCACCCGTATTGCAAAATTCATGGATGATAATCCCGATTGGCACTATATCGGATCTTTCGGATTTGATGCCTACACCGGCAGACAACATCTGGCGCCCTCCGTCATCAAAAAACGCCGGGATGCGGGGTACTACTGCTACCCCAAAGAGTATTACGACTGTTTCATCATGAAAATCGAAGAGCTCCACCGTATTTCCAAAGGCAGGATCAAATTCTGGGTCCTCTCTCAGGAAATTGACTCTGCGATCCATGACCCCAAACGCATCTCTTACGGCGGTCCTGTTGAACTTGCCCATCACCTGATTTCAGCAAAACTTGCCTACAACACGTTGAAACGGCTTGATCCTGAATGCCGTGTGGCTCTCATGTCCACCTCAGGGAAAGACTACCATTTCACCACGCCCCGCTTTCTTCTGACCCGTTTTCTCCTTTCCCATCTGGAAGGAAAATTTGATGCCATCGCTCTTGACGCCTACAATGGCAATTACAGTTTGAGAGGCGGACGCACCCAGATCGAGCCTCCTGAAAACGGCTTGCGCCAGCACCTGCTGGATGCCAGAGTGCTCTGCCGCGAATTTGGAAAAGACGGCACCGTTACGGTAGAAGAAAGACAGAAATTTGTTCCTGAAGCTGCCAAAAAGGCTCCCATCAACGGCGCGATCATGAAACAGATCGCCGCCATTGAGGCAAGGGATATCATTATTATCAAATCCGTCAGCGGTATCCCCCACTACTCCTATCTGGATTATGCGTTCCAGACCGACCAGACCCTCTGGCGTTACGTCACCGATGAAAAGAAAAACTGGCTGCGGACTCCTTTCCCCGCCGCCATGAGCGTGGCAACAACCACCCGCACACTCTCTTATGCAAAACCTGTCCGCAAACCGGAAATCAAACTGCCTTATCTCGTTTACGCTTATCTCTTCCGGAAAGAGGGCAAGACGATCCTGCCCGTCTGGCACGCCGATGTCAAGGGAGGAACGATACAATATGAGATAAATCTGCCTTCAAAAGCAGTCATGCGCGATCTGGACGGCAACGATCATGTGCTGCCCGCGGGGAAAAATATCCTGAAACTGACCAATGCGCCTCAGTTCCTCATCCTCTCCGAAGACGCAAAAACCATCCGCAAAGTTGTTGAATCCGGGCGTTTTGTCAACATGCAGAAGATCAAAGGCGAAGTCCGTCCGGCTTCCGGCGGCAAAGCCAATCTCTATTTGATGAATCCTCTCAACACCCCTCAAAGCGTAAAGGCTGCCGGTCAGACAATCCTGCTCAAGAGTGCTGAAAAGAAGATCGTCACCATCCCCATGCCCACAGAGGACACACTGCTGCTGACTTCCGGAAAAGATACATTGAAGTTCCCTGTCAACAAAGATATCGTCAGACTCAAACAGAGCGGCACCCGGATCAAACTTGCCGCTCCCGGCGATGTCTTTCCCCGTTCCGCCTCCATCCCTGAACGCAATCTGCTCTTCTTTGACGGCAAGGATATTGAAGCAGATATGGTCTTCAAATGGAACAGCCAGTCCCTCATCATTGACGCAAAGGTGAGAGACCGCTGCCACAAAAACTCCGACAGGGGAGCCTACCTTTGGCGCGGCGACTCCCTGCAGCTGGGGATCGTGCCTGAAGACCAGGTCTGGAATCCTGAAATCACAGGCAAAACATCTATTCCTTTCAACATTTCCGCAGCTCTGACAGACAACGGCGTCAGTGTCTACGATTATATCGCCAAACAATCCCGCTCCTGGCCCTGCCGGATCACCCGTTCAGGTATCTACACCACCTACCATCTGGAGATCCCCTGGAGCGCGACCAACATCGGTAAAGCCGTCAAAGGCAAGGCATTTGCCATGAACTTCGCTTTCTTTGACGTGATCCGTCCCGACGGCAAACAAGCTGATTTCTGTATCACCCTGACCGAGGGATTGACCGGTGGACAGAACGTTTCAAAATTTAAAACCTTTATTCTGGAGTAAAAAATGCACAAAATCAAATATGCTCTGTTTTATGATTTCCACACCTCACCGCTTCACCCGGATGTGGGAAAGGAATTTGACGCCGAAAAAATTACCGACCGCTTTGTGGAATGCGGCATTGATTATGTAACGTTTCACGCCCGCTGCAATATGGGTATGGCTTATTACAACACAAAGATCGGCACCCGGCACCCCACTTTGAACTTTGACCTTTTCGGTGAACTTGCTGAAGCGTGTCACAGAAAGAACATCGCCATCGGAGCCTATTTCAACGGCGGTCTCAGCCGCTATGAAGGAGTCAAACACCGTGACTGGACCACCATCTATCCTGACGGAACCCAGCACCATCAGCCTTTCTGGAGTCCATTTTCCCAGACCATGTGCTACAACTCCCCCTACCGGGAACATCTGAAAGCCATGGTCAGGGAGGTCGCCGAAAACTATCCTGTGAGCGGTTTCTTTTTTGACTGTATGAGTGCCTGGGATTGTGTCTGCCCCCACTGCATTGAAAAAATGCGGGCAGAGGGAGTGGACTTCAACTCCCAGACGGAACGCCGGGCCTTTGCCAAAAAGACACAAAGAGAGTTTGCTGAAGAACTGGGGGAAACTGCAAGAAGTTATGACCCGGAATATCTGATCTACTTCAACGATGTCCACTTTGAGGATCAGAAAAACGCCGGTTCCTACCTTGAATTTGAGTGCCTTCCCTGTAAAAGCGGTGGATATCAATTCATGAATGTGGCTCCCCACTACATGCGTACATTGGGGAAACCCAGTGTCCACATGACCGGCCGCTTCAACCGCTGGAGCGATTTCGGCGGCATTCGCAATGCTCACACCTTGAAATACGAACTCTTCTTCGCCCTTGCCAACGGTTTGCGCCCCAACATTGGCGACCACCTTTCACCTGATGGTAAAATCAGTGAAACGGTCTTTGACCGCTGCAAAGAGGTTTTCGGAGCGCTTCACAAATACGACCGCTGGTTTGATGACAGTTCCGCCGAAGCCGATGCCGCCATTGTCTGGCACAACGGCGGCGAGATCCGTCTTTCAAAGGTTATTTCCGGCACCGTCAGAATGCTTACTGAAATGAACATGCAGTTTGACATCGTTTCCCCTGCTGCATCATGGGATAAATATTCCCTTCTCATCTTCCCCGACGGTGTCCGTCTTGATGACAATATGCGCCGGAAGATCCGGGAACATGTTGCCAAAGGCGGGTATCTTTTTGTTTCCGGACGCTCCGGGTTGGACGAAAACAACACCTTCCCCGTGGAATGGGGCGTGGAATTTGAAAGCGATGCAGCTTTTACACCCGCCTACTTCACCAATGCCCCCGGCGATGACCGGGGCGACCTCTCTTACTCCTTCTACGAAGAAGCCTGTCAGGTGAAACCTCTTGAAGGAAGCCGGACCCTCTATCATCTTGTCGCCCCCGCCCTTAACCGGGAATGGGATGGTCTTTACCCCGAATATTACAATCCGCCATTCAAAAAGAGCAGTTATCCTTTTATCAGCTGCCGCGGAAAAAGTGCTTATTGCAGCGGAAAAATTTTCACGGGTTACGCCGACATGGCGCCGGTTCCCGTCCGTGAAGCGATGAAAGAGACTCTGGAGCACATGGGGTGGAGTTCCATGCTCAAAGTAAAAGGCGCTCCCTCTTTTGTAAAATTTTTCGCAGGTCACTCAAAAGCGGGGAAAATGGTTTCCATGCTGGCATACCTGCCCGAAAAACGGGGCGCTGAAATGGAAACTGTGGAAGATGAACTCACAGCCGGAAACTTTGAACTTTCCCTGAAGTGCCCCGGCGGTGTGCGGCGCGTTTACATGGCTCCTGAAGAAAAAGAACTCTCTTTCCGGCAGGAGGGGGAGTACATTACGGTCACTGTTCCTGAATTCACAGGCTTCGGCATGGTGGTCTTTGAGTAACAGACCCGCCGGAAAAAGTCCGATATTCTGAACACCTGGACGCCCTGTTCTGAAAAAACAGGGCGTTCATTTTTTATAAGGAGAAAAAATTCACATCTTTTTTGCGGATTTCTGAAACTGCAAGGTGTTGCGTTCCCAGAAGACCCCCTGGGCATATCCCTGGATTTCCGGTGCTTTTTCAGCATTTTCAAGGCGTTTTTCCGCCCAGACGCAATATTGTTCATCCCGTTCAATGCCCACGTAGTGACGCTTGAGTTTTTTCGCAGTGACTGAAGTCGTTCCGGAACCCAGAAAAGGATCCAAGACCACATCCCCCTCACGGCTGCTTGCAAGAATCAGTTTGGCAAGAAGTTTTTCCGGTTTCTGGGTGGGATGTGCCGTATTTTCAGCCATTGACCAGTAGGGAATTGAAATATCATCCCAGAAATTGGAGGGACAGGTATTTCTGAAATTCCCCTCTTTTGTTTCCTCCCAATCTTTGGGTTTCCCCTCAAAACGGTAGGGAGCAACGACTCTGCGCCTGAGTTTCACAGCATCGACGTTAAAGGTATATTCCTGAGAAAGAGTTCCGAAGATGATATCCTCCATGGCATTTTTCCAATTGGCATTGGCTCCCCTGCCCTTTTCCCGCTGCCATGTGATCCTGTTGCGGAGAATAAAATATTTTTTCATAACATTCATGATCACAGGAGTCGTCTGCCAGTCGCAGCACACATAAACAGAAGCGTGAGGTTTCAAAAGGGGGATGAGGAGTTTCATCCAGGAGTCGGTATATTCCGCATAAGAATCATCATCCAGCTGGTGGAATTTGCTGCCGTTGAAATTCTTTTCCAGATTGTAAGGGGGATCAACGATCAAAAGATCCACGAATTTTTCAGGTAAAAGAGGCAGGATCTCCAAGGTATCGCCGCAGATGGTTCTGTCAAGAATCTCATCCACAGCATAGTTCCCCTCCCGGCGCACACAGCGGTCAAGATAAAAACGCCCCTCTTCCACGCTGATGTCGATGGTTTTATTTCTGCCAGCTTTCATATTCCTACCGTTATTCATTCTGCAACACTATAATATACCGTCACTGCGTAAAAAGTCAATCAGATGAAGAAAAAATCTTTTACATCCTCAGCGGAAAGAGTTCCGGAAAATTCAGCAAACCTTCCCTGAAACATTTTTTTCCATCAGAAGAAAAGCAAATTTCCCTTTACACTCCGAACATTCAAGGACAGTTGCGGCAAATGCGACTTCCGCAGAAAATTTCTGATGACAAAAAGGGCATAAAAGATAGACCTCTTTCCTGTCACAGGTCAAATAGGCAGGATCGACCGCCACACAGGGCACTTGAGGCATCTCCCTGTCCACCCCAAGAAATGTTCCGCAATAACGGCATTTTAGTGCTTCAGAAAGAATCATTTCGCCGCAGTAGGGACATTTTTTTCTTTCTGAAGCCACTTCTTCAGATTTCTTTTCAACAGTTTTTTCCTCAGCCTTTGTTTCTTTGATCTGCACACGGGGCAGTTCACGTTTCACCAGCTCTCTTCCGCAATGATAGCAGATGATCGCTGTCTTGTCGACCCACTCGCTGCATCCAGGACACCGTTTCTGACTGCCGTCGCACAGGAACATCAAAAACGCAAGTGGCCCCAAAAGAAATCCCCCGATGAGCCCTGCTGCGGTTCCCAGCCCCTTTGCCCGGGCAGCAGCCAATCCGATCAGGCAGCCGAGCCCTGCAAAAAACAAGAAAATTCCCATTTTTCATCCCTCCAAAATTATTTGCTCAACATAACTTTAAGATCATTGATCTCCAACCCGGCACAATCCAGCATATACAAAAGCGTTCTCCGGATCTCAGCTTCGCCGAGGTTGTTGTAGATGTAGCAATCATCCCCGATCTTCTGCCATCTTTCGGGCATGGTACTGTTGTACCGGATCTCTTTTGAAATATTTTTGTTCCGTCCTTCTCTGGCACAGGCGCTGATTTCCTGAGGATATTTTTCAAAAAGCATCTTTCCCATTTCAAAGAACATGGTCTTCCAGGTAAAGCAGGGATACTCCTCATCCATGAAGATATATGAAGCAAGTTTGTGCCCCACCATGGATTCTGTCAGCAAATGGGGAACGGTGGTGTCAACTTCAGAATCTGCAC
Organism: Lentisphaeria bacterium; assembly: GCA_017629975.1. GTDB lineage: Bacteria > Verrucomicrobiota > Lentisphaeria > Victivallales > Victivallaceae > UBA1784. The sequence goes on along the minus strand of JAGBWB010000298.1, from coordinate 273 downwards.
TGGTACGGCGCCGCCGGAGATTCTGCTCAAAATAATGGGATGAGGGTTTCTGTCTCCTGATATAACCTGCTGCAACAGAAAGAACTTCCCGGGTATATTCGTCATCCAGTTCATAACTCCAGATTTCCAAAGCAAGCAAAGCGAGATCTCCGGTACGATTATCGACCTGAGAAATATCCTAAACCCGGGCAGTGCGCTGCTGTATGGTGTTACCGGTTCCGGTAAGACTGCGGTATACTTGAAGTTAATACAAAGCTGCCTGGATGAAGGCAA
>JAGBWB010000297.1 GCA_017629975.1 Lentisphaeria bacterium | reverse complement strand
TTTTAATGACAATGTTTCGGTACTTTTGATTATTATAGCATTGTTTTTAAATTTTTTCAACCCGAAACCCGAAAAAAAACAATAAATTTTGCCCCTTTCCACCTTTTAATGACCGCCCGGTCATTTTTTTGCGGACTCCGCAGGTATGCCTTTTAAAAACTCCTGGTGAGTCTGTTGCTGAGCTGGTTGGGAAACACCCCGCTTCCCGGCTTTGGTGAGGAAGTTCCGGAATTTTTTCTTTTGAGGGGTTGACATTGAAAGTTTGCGGTACTATATTAAAATCGTACTGACGTTGTAATTTACCTGAAATTGAGGTGTCAACATGGTGAGAATGCTCCTGTTTTGTGCGGTACTTGCCGCCGGTTTTGCGACATTGAGTGCCGGGTCTTTTTCCGGAGAAGTTGCCAAATTCAATGAATGCCTTGAACGTTCCTGGAAAAAACACGGTGTCACCCCCGGCGCTGTGGTCACAGATGAAGCCTTTTTCCGCCGTCTCTCTTTCAGGGTGCTGGGGAAGCTGCCTGAGGTGGACGAACTCAAACTTTTCATCAGCGACAAGACTCCCGGCAAGAGAGAAAAACTCATTGACACTTACCTGGACTCCCCTGTCTTCGCCGAAATGATGGCCATGCGCTATGCTGATATGTTCCGCATCAAGTCGGAGTTCCCCATCAATCTCTGGCCCAATGCGGTCCAGTGCTACCACCGTTATTTTTATCTGCTGACTCTTGAGGACCGCTCCTGGCGCAAGATGGCGAGGGAACTGCTTCTTTCCAACGGCAGCAATTTCCGTATTGCTCCTGCCAACTTTTTCCGTGCCAACGCCGACCGGACCCCCAAAGGCCTTGCCGCCGGGACCGCTCTTGCCCTGATGAACTTCAGGACTGACTCCATGTCAAAAGAGGATCAGGCACTTTTCGCCGCTTTCTTCTCAAGAGTGCGCTTCAAGTCCACAAAGGAGTGGAAAGAGGAGATCGTTTACAGTGATCCTGCGGCAACGGTGCTTCAGTGCCGGACGCCTGACGGCAGAAGGTTCACCATTGACACCGGAAAAAAAGATCCCCGGCAAGTCTTCGCCGACTGGCTTTGTGATGAGGGAAATCCCATCCTTGCCCGCGCCTATGTCAACCGCGCCTGGTTCTGGATGACCGGTACCGGCATCGCCAATCCGGTGGATGACATGGCTCTGCCCCGGCAGGGCCTGTGGGAGCGCCTTTTCGGTGATCCCCGTCCCAATGATCCGGCGGATGAATCTGTTATGGCGTTTCTTGTGGACTATTTCAATAAGCACAACTGCTCCACTAAAGCGCTCTACCGTCTGATCCTCAACTCCAGAGCCTTTCAGGCGGACTGGCGCTGCAAGGCTTCTGAACTGGCAGCCCATGAAAAATTTCTGGCAGTCTACCCGGTGCGGCGCCTTGAATCAGAGATCATCTGCGATGCTCTGAGCACTCTCACACGAAATTACGAAAGGTTTGTCAGCGTCATTCCTGAACCTTTCACCTTTATTCCCCGGGGCAGCTCCGCTGTCTCTCTTGCCGACGGCAGCATGTCAACGGGAACCCTTGACAAGTTCGGACGCTCTCCCAGAGACTCCGGCAAGATCTCTGAACGCAACAACAACTCCACCGGTGCCCAGCGGCTCCACCTGATGAATTCGGGAGTCCTCTACAACCAGATCATCCGTCTGCCCGGATATGTTTTCAGAGGGCGCGGGATGACCTGGAACACTCAGCTGGATCTTGCCTATCTGACGGTGCTTTCGCGTTATCCCGTTTTGAAAGAGCGTCAGGCGGCGCGGAAATACCACGACAGCCTTGCGCCCAGGGAGCGCTGGAAATTCTGGCAGGATCTTTTCTGGGCGCTGGTCAACACCAGTGAATTCAGCTATCATCATTGATCATTAACAACTTGAGAAAAGGGAGTCCATATATTATGCAAAGAATCCTGAAAAACATTCTGTTGTGGTCGTTCCCGGTTTTGATGCCGGTTCTTTCCGGAACCACCATCGGTTACATCTACCCTGCCGGTGCCCGCGCCGGGGATACGGTGCAGGTCATCGTGGGCGGACAGGGATTGTGGGGCAACAGACGGATCCTGCTGGATTCCCCCGGCGTCACCCTTCTTCAGTGTCAGGGCGCCCCCGGAACCTTCTATTCCGGATGCGGCGATCAGCAGGTCTGGGCAAGAGAGTATATGCGCCGGGTCTTTGCCGGGGAACATAAACAGCCTTACAGAAGAGGCAAACACTTCGGTGTCTGGCGTTACAATCATTTCATGGAGCAGCTGGATCAGCTGGATCCCCTCATGCTCTCTCTGGCGTGCAAGGGTATTTTTGAGCGGCCCAACTCTCTTCAGGCAAGTCCTGCCATCGGTCAGAAACTGGTTCTGACCCTGAAAATCGACAAAAACGCCGCTCCGGGAGTCCGGGAGTTCCGTATTCTTACCGGCGGCAAAAACAATATGCGGGGAACCAATCCGCTGCTTTTCTTCATCGGCAAAGAACCTGAGTTCAGAGAGCAGAACTATCAGATGCCCCCCCTCAAAAAACAGCCTGTTGAATTTACGATCCCCAGTGTGGTCAACGGTCAGATCGAACCCGGAGAGGTGGATCACTTCAAATTCCGTCTCAAAAAGGGGGAAAAGTGCCACTTTGTGTTTTTCGGCAGAAAGCTCAACCCCTTTATCGGTGACGGCGTGCCGGGGAACTTTCAGCCGGTGCTGGCGGTGAAGGATGCTGCCGGCAAGGTTCTGGCTTACGCCGACGACAACTACTTTGATCCCGATCCGGTGCTGGATTTTACGGCGCCTGCCGACGCTCTTTACACCCTTGAGATCCGGGACGCCCTTTACCGGGGCCGTGAAGACTTTGTCTACCGCATCAATGCAGCGCGCGGCAAATATCAGCGCCCCGCCCTGAAGGCTCCTGCTCTGGGGATCCCAGAAATCTGCGAACACGCCGCCGCAAAGGAGACGCTGGAAGTTCCGAAGCTGATTTCCGGAACTGTTTCCAAACCCGGCGAAGTGAAAGTTTTCAAATTCAAAGCCCGCAAAGATCAGAGGATCGCCGCTGAAGTTTTTGCCCGCCGCGTCGGTTCGCCGCTGGACTCCGCGCTGAAGATTCTCGGACCTGACGGAAAGCAGGTCGCATTCAACGATGACTTTGAACGCCCCCTCATCGGACTCAATATGCAGCATGTGGACTCCTTTGTTTCTTTCAAAGCTCCTGCCGACGGAACTTATACTGTGCAGCTTTCTGATACGGCCGCCGCAGGGGGCGATGACTACGGATTCTTCCTGCGCCTTGACCGGCCCCGGCCTGATTTCCGGGTCTACATGGTCCCCTCAGGTGTGTGGGTTTCCCCTGATATGGGAGCGGACCCGGTGAAAGTGGTAATTGAGAAGCGCGACGGATTCAACGGCGAGATCTCTTTTGAACTCAAAAATGCTCCCAATATCACCATCGGCGGTATCAAATCCATTCCCAAAGGCGCTTCTGAAAGCCAGATCTCCTTTGTCACCGGATGGGTCAAAGGGGATTTCCTCCCTGTTTATCCTGAACTCTGGGCCGTTCACGGAACCACCCGCCGCCGGGTCATCGGCGCCGACGCCGCCATGCAGGCTTTTGCCTACACCCACTATGTGCCCTCCCGGCAGCTGATCTTCATGCGGACATGGCTCCACAGCTACGGGGACCGCTTTTACTTTGACAAAAAGTTCAATTACAGAATCAATTTACGGAAAGGAAAAAGCGTTAATGCGGATCTCTTTTTCCGGGTGACTCACGGACACAGGGAGCCTGCCGCCGAAATCACTCTGCCTGATGCCCCCAAAGGCGTTTCCATGAAGGCCGTCAAAGTCAGAAAAGATCTCTACCGTCTGGTCTTCTCTGCCGATCCCAAAGCTGAAAACTGCAATGTGAACATTCCTGTCAAGGTCAAATATTCTTTCAAATACTGGGATAACCGGCGCAAGGAGTGGCGCCTCAGCACCAGTACATTCCATCTTCCTATGCTCCGCTTAACTGTCAGGTGACAACATGAAAAAACACGCCTCCTTCAACGCCGGCCCTCAGGGGATCGAAGAACATTTTTTCTCCCTTGAAGCCCCTGTGACCGAGACCTTTTCAGGTGATTTGAAGATCCTGCTTGAGGAGTATCATCAGTTGCGTGCCAGTTACGGATGCGCTGAGGAAGATGAATTTCTGCTGCGCTTTCACCTGAGCGACCCTGCCAATCAGGAGCCGGTGCTGCGGGAGGTGCTGGGAGAACGTATTTCTTTTGTTTCTGTGGTGGGGCAGGCGCCTGTTGATTCAAGGATCGCCCTTGAGTCATGGTGCTGGAAGAATTGGCGCTCCATGAAAAACTACACCCCTTTCTGGTTTCAGAGCGATACTTCAAAGGGAAACAGTTACGACCAGATGGCAGCGGAGTTCGCCGAACTGGATGAATTTATCACCGGTAAAGGACTTTCCGTGGAACTCAATACCCTGAGAACATGGATCTACTGCAAGGATGTTGACAATAACTATGCCGGACTTGTTAAAGCAAGAAATGATTATTTCGCCACCAGAGGCATGACGCGGGATACCCACTTCATCACCAGTACCGGCATTGAGGGCGAGTGCGGAGACCCCCACCGCCTTGTCCGGATGGATTCTCTGAGCTTCAGCGATATAAAACGGGAGCAGATCCAGTTTCTCTACGCCCTTGAAAATCTGAGCCCCACAGCCATTTACGGCGTCAGCTTTGAAAGAGTGACCCGGATGATCTGGGGCGACCGCTCCCACTTTTACATCTCAGGTACCGCCAGTATCGACAAAGAGGGGAACGTGCTCTATCTGGGAGATGTCCGTCTTCAGACCCGGCGGCTGCTGGAAAATGTCAGGGCCCTTCTCGCCGAAGGCGGTGCGGAAATGGGAGATATCAAGTGGGCGACTCTTTATCTCAGAGACAAGTGCGACGCAAAGATCGCCCTTGAAGAGATCGTCCGGGCCGGTATCTCTGCTGACATCCCCCTTGTGGTGCTGAAAGCTCCTGTCTGCCGTCCCACATGGCTGGTTGAAATGGAGTGCGTCGCCGTCAAAAAAGAGAGCAATCCTTTCCCGGTGCTGGGGTAAGTTTCCGTATCATGACCCAAAAAAAGGAACTGGAATTTTCAGTTCCTTTTTTCAGGGCTCAATTTTTTAAGGCTCTGCGGGTTTTGAGGTATTTTTCAACACTTTCTCTTTCCTGGAGCCCCAGGTGGTACCAGCGGCTTTTGTCGGGGAGGATCCGGCGCAGGATGGGGGAGGAAACCATGAGATAATTGTTGACCGTGAGGGTGATGGTCTCTTTGTTGAAATTTTCAAGGCGGCGGCTCTTGAAGTTCCAGCGGAACCCAGAAACCCCCATGATCCGCCGGTATTTCCGGTTGTTCTGCTGAAGATCCTCAAGGAGCATGACAAGCTCTTTTTTCTTCAGTTTTACAGTGCAGAGGGTGTTGTGATAGGGCAGAAGCCGGAAGAGATCCTTGAAACACTCAGCGTTCCCGGTTTTAGCTGAGGGAACGGAGCAAATAAATACCGCTCCCTGAGTGCCGCCCGCCTGCCGCAGAGCTTCGGCGCCGAGACGGGGAAAGCTCCGGTAACTCAAGTCCCCTTTGCGGCAGACCCGGCTGTATATTCTGGGATACCAGGGCTTGACGGCGCTTTTGTTCAGCGCCTGTATTTCCGGATCCGCTCTGCCGGGAACTCCTTTCAGAAGAAGTGAGCTTGTGTGTTCGATCTTCAAAGTCTCATCGTTGTAACGCACTGTGACCATTGCCGCGGACTTGGCATAAGCTCCCGGCTGGATGATATAGGTGTTTCCATGCTTGAAACCCGGATTTTCCTGATGAGAGTGGGCGGCAATAACAAGGTCAATGCCTGTGAAAGGTTTCAGCGCGTGCTTTACGCCGTAAGGAAAAGAATCAATGCCGTTGTGCCAGAGAAGAACTGTATAGTTGACCCCTGCCGCCCGCACCTCTTCAAGAGCTTTGTGCAAAGCTGCCTGCCACGCCTTGAATTGAGGCGCTGAAGGCAGATCCAGATGACGGCGGCCGATATTGGGTTCGGTGAGACCGATGACCGCTGCTTTGAATTTGCCTTTGGTGACGATCCGCCACGGAGTGCCGCGCACTCCCGCCCAGCTCCAGTCACCGCCCAGATTTTCGCCCCGGAACGCCCGGCATTGGGCGGCAAAGGCTCCCGGAAGAGTGTCAAAATCATGGTTGCCGGGAATGCGGAAGTGGTATTTCAGAAGATTGAGAGCCCGGATCATGGAGCTGCCTCCATCCAGTTCCGCCACCAGATTTCCCCCGGTCAGGTCTCCTGCGTCAAGAAGAAGATCCGGCTGCGCCTTGCGTATTGCAGGAGCAAGGATCGCAAGTCCGCGCAAGTCGCCGTGGAGATCGGCCGTGGCGACGATACGGAACTCTCCCGCTGAAAGCAGCAGAGTGAAAAGAAAAGTGAAGAGAAAGATAAACTTCGCGGAAATCTTTTTATACATGATACAGCTCATATAAAAAGGTCTTACACTGTTTCCTCAAGGGTTTTGCGGAGCGCTTCTATCTGGGATTCAGGAGTGCTTGCCGCAGCACTGAGTCCCACGGTCCTGACCCCTTGCAAAAGTTGGGAGGTCACTTCAGACGGAGAGTCCAGCAGCACCGCTCTGACACCGCACCCTTCGGCGATTTCCCGCAGGCGGTTGGCGTTGGAACTGTGGGAGGAGCCCGCCACCACAAAGAGGTCGCATTGGGGCGCCAGACGCTCCACCGCCTGCTGGCGCAAAAGACTTGCCCGGCAGATGTTTCCCGGTGTTTCCGCGTTGGGGAAGCGGAGTTTGAGCGCCTTTTTGACCTGTTCTGCCTCTGTGTGGCTCAAGGTGGTCTGTACCAGCAGGATGGGGTGCTCCAGTTCGGGGAGTTCCTCAACTTCCCGGGGGGTTCTGACCACGAATATTTTTTCAGTACCGGCGTGTCCGATGACACCCTCAAGCTCAGGGTGTCCGGGGTGTCCGAAAAGGATCAGTTCCTGCTCCGGCGTTACGCTCTGCGCCTGAGATTGGAGCTGCTCCACAAGGGGACAGGTGGCATCTGTCACCCGGAGCATCTTTTCAGCGGCAAGTTTCTTGACTTTGAGTGAAACGCCGTGAGCACCGAAAACACACTCTGCCCCCGGCGGGATCTCTTCCACTGTGTCAACGAAAATACAGCCCCACTTTCTGAGTTCAGCTGCAATGCCGTTGTTGTGGATCAATCCTTTGAGGATATAGATGTTTCCGGTGGTGGTCTCAAGTTTTTTTTCGATCATTCCCAGAGCGTTGCGGACTCCTGAACAGAATCCGCAAGGCTCAGCAATGAGAACTTTGCGGCGAACCATTTTCAGGGATTCATGGTCATGGAGTTGAGGTAAATGGCATTGATCGCCACCCGGTCGGCAAAGGTGGGCGCCTGATCAAGGAGTCCGCCGAGGGAGGGGGTGGTGAGGGCAAGTTCTGTGAGAACAGGAATGTCATTCTCAGTGAATCCAAGGTCAGAGAGCTTCTCTGAAACGCCGTGGGCGACCAGAAACTTCTGCACCGCCTGAGCGCCTTTGGCTGCGCCTTTGGGGGAGCCGTCAAGTCCGGGGGCGAAGGGGGCGAAAAGCTGAGCCAGAAGAGGACCTGATTCAGACCAGATGTTTTCCACCACCGCCGGCAGCAGCATGGCAAGTCCCAGACCGTGGGCGAGTTTGGGCTGAACGGCGCTCAGGGGATGCTCAAGAGCGTGGGTGTAGTGGAGCAATCCGTTGTCAAATGCCCATCCGGCGATCATGGCGGCGTAGGCGAGGAAGTAACGCGCCCGGAGATCTTTGGGGTTCTTCTCTGCCAGAGGAAGATATTCCGTCACCAGACGGATCGTCTCTGCCGCAAGCTGGATGGAAAGGGGATTGGCTGAACGGCTGGTGGCAGCTTCAATGACGTGGTTCATGGCGTCAATGCTCACATAACGGGTCTGAGCTTCAGAAAGTCCCGTCATCAGCGCCGGGTCATCAATGGCGTAACGGGGATAGATCAGTTCGTAAGCAATGGCGGGTTTGTAGTTCTTTTCAGGGATCGAAACCACTGCGAAACGGTTGCACTCGGTGCCTGTGCCGTGGGTCAGGTTCACCGCCACCACAGGGAGCGCTTCGGAGGGGGTGAAAGTGTATTCATAAAGGTCGGCACATTTGTGTTCCGGATATTTCATCATGATGGCAGCACTCTTGGCAGCGTCAATGGCGCTGCCGCCGCCGATGCCGATGACGGCAGAAGCGTTGATGGAGCGGCCCACTTCAACGGCGGTATCCACCTGTTCCGCTGTGGGGTTGGGGGTGACGCCGGAGTAGACGGCGAATTTGACACCTTTGGAAAGCATGACGCTTTCAATGACCTCCCAGGCGCCGGAGGAGATATAAGCATTTTTCCCGGTGACGACCAGAAAACTTTCAACGCCTTCGGCTTTGAGTTCGTTGACGATCTCTTCAATGCGCGTAATGGCGCCGACACCGAAAAAGATCTTTCCTTTGAGCGTGATGGCTCTGACCTGATCAATGGCGATTTCTTTATCCCACATAATGAGTCCTCCTGTAAAAGTTGCGGTTTTCTACTGACTCAATATACAGCGGAAAGGGTGAAATTTCAAGAAAATAAAAAGCTCAAAATTACCGATTTTGCCGTTGAAGTTAATTTTTTGTGTGCTATATTACAGTAATCAGACAAAAACAGGAGTTTCTTCTGTAAAATCACAAAGGAAAAAGATATGTCAATCAAACTTTCCATTTCAAGTTACGTCGCCGGAAAATCCCCTGAAGCTGCTGTCAAACGGATCGTCAAAGCCGGATTCAGCTATGCTGAAATGGGTTCCGGACACAGTGCCATGATGGTTGAACGCACCCCCGAAGAGTGGAAGGCGTTTCGCCATTACGCCGAAGATCAGGGATTGAAGTTCCGTCAGGGACACCTGCTTCTGCACAAATACATTACCGAAAAAGATGAAACTCTGCGCCGCGCCAATGTGGAAGTCCACCGTCTCTACTGCCGCATGTATCACGCTGTCGGCATCACTTCTGCGGTGCTGCACTGCGGCGGCTATGATGAGATCCTCCAGGGGGAAGATCCGGCGGCGGTCCGCGCCATCCGGGTGAAATCTCTCACCGAACTCCTCTCCGATCTGCCCGACGGCATGAGCATCTGTCTGGAAAATCTCCCCTACGAAACCTTTGAAGATGTCTACGCCAACCTGGAAGATATGGGATTCCCCTCAAATCTGGGACTCTGTCTTGACACCGGTCATCTTCACTTCAGCCCCAAACCCGACCATGAGGACTTTATTCTCCGCGCCGGAAAATACCTGAAAGCCATGCACATCCACGACAACGTGGGTCCCATGTCACCTGACGGCGTGCTGCCCATTTCCGGATGGCTCGGCTCTGACAAACACATGGCGCCCGGATTCTTCACCGGTTCCATCAACTGGTACCGTGTGGTTGCCGCGCTCCGTGCCATCAACTACGACTACCTCTGGAACATGGAAATCGGCGGCGATCTGGGAGAAGGCTCCCCCAATCAGGAGTGGCGCGATATGGTTCTGCGCCATGATTACGAAAGGGGCAAACTGATTTTCAACTACGATCCTGATGCTCCCTCTGTTGAAGATCCTGTGAACGACTATGCCGCCATCGGCAAAGTTGAGTCCAACGGCGTCAAGGCTGAAGTTGAGAAATACACCGTCAAGATCACTGCTCCTGCCTATGAACTCAATGTGGATCCCGTTCACGGCGGCAGGATCTCACGCTGGTATGCTTCAGGCAGGGAACTGCTGGCAAGGAATTTCACTCTCGGCTGGAACGTTGTGGGCAACTGGTGCCCTGCCTCTGCCGCCTTTAATTTGAGCAGCGGCGTCAAGATCGAAAGTGTCAAAGGCGTTCCTGAGGGCATTGAAGTCGTCATGACCAAGATCCTTTCTGAAGATGACAACTCCGCTTTGCAGGGCGTCACCTATAAGATCATTGATACCTTCGGTCCTGAGAGCTTTACCCGGAAACTTCAGGTCATCAACACCACCGATGCCGAAACCATTCCTTTCTCATTCAGATTCCACAGTATGCCCTCTCTCATGGGCGGCGCAGGACTCCCTGTGGGGGCGATCACCATGGATGACGGCGTCACCCAGCCCCGCACCGGCAGACCCTGGGCGTTCCGTCTGGGCGAACAGCGCAACGCTGAGGCGGAGCGGGGCGTCGGCAAGGATCCCATTATTGACACCAGTGGTAAAGAGGCATTCCTGACTGCGCCTGACATTGAGGGCAAAGTCGCCGTCTCATACCCCGGAGCTCTCCCTGCCATCATCTACTGCTGGGATACCGCTTCAAATGTGGGCAGCTATGAATCCATCTTCACCTCTGCCGCACTGAAACCCGGTGAAAGCTGCGAATACGCCATCACCTCCCGTATCTGCAAGTAAACTTTTCAAAAACAAACGCCCTGCCGTTTCAAGTCAACGGCAGGGCGTTTTCAGTTTAAAAAAGTTTTACTCGCGGCAGCTGCTGCACTTGCCTCTGAAGCAGATATGGACACTTTCGGCGGAAAATCCCTCCGGCAGAGCCGGGAGGCCTGAAATATCCATTCTGTTCCCCTCGGGGAAGAGGTCAAAGACCTGCTGGCAGCGGGTACATTTGAAATGGGCGTGATCTTTCAGGTCGGCGTCAAAACGCAGTTCGCCGTCTTCAATGATGACTTCGCTGACCAGTTTTTTGGAAACAAAGAGTTTCAGGGTGTTGTAGACTGTTGTCAGTGACAGAGTGGGCAGATGGGGCTTCAGCTCTTTCATGATGACATCCGCAGTGGGATGCACCGGATGACTTTTCAGATAGCCGTAGATGGCTATGCGCTGGGGGGACGGCGAAATGCCGCATGAACGCAGCAGAGCAATGAGTTCACTTTCGGAGAGTTCTTTCATTTAGTCCTCCTTTGATGTTATTTTGTATTTGTAGTGACTTCAAAGATAAAATAACACCATTTTCAGAAAAGTCAAGGGGATTTGGTGAAAAGAGAGAAAAAAAACTCCGGTCATCCGCAAGTGGAAGACCGGAGGAGGGAAAGAAAAGTATTACTTTGCAGCGCGGGGAACGTAGAGCATGCCGTGGTTGGCAATGGGAGCGTTGCGGTCGATCTGGGGATTGAGACGGAGCACTTCAGCAACGGTGGTGTTGTTCTTGGCGGCAAACTCTTCAAGAGTGTTGGAGCCCGCCACGGAAACGAAATCGGTTCCGGCGTTGTCAGTTCCGGCGACAGGCGCGGGAGGAGGCAGCTCCCCTGCGGGCTGCACAGCGGCGGGATCAGCGGGAGCCGGCGGCGGCGGAGGATTGTTGGTTACAGCGCTGTTGTCAGCAGGAGCCGGCGGCGGCAGCGGAGCGTCTGCCTGCTTCTGGAGCTGCGGCTTGGGAGCAACAGTCTTTTTGCTGCCGGCTTTGCGGGAAGGCTTTTTGCTGCCGATCCTGGCATCGTCGCCGGTGGGGATGGTCAGCTTGTGACCGATCTGGAGCCGGGTGGTCTCTTCATCAGTCAGGTTGTTGGCGCGCTGGAGAGCTTTGGGGCGGACACCGAACATACGGGCGACTTTGGGGATATTGTCCCCTCTGACCATGGTATAGGTTCCGTCGGCGTTGAGCTTTCCGGCATTTTTGCGGGGAGCGGGAGCGGCTTTACCCTTGCGGGCGGCAGGAGCGGCACCGCCCTTGGCGCCGGGGATCACCAGCTTGGTGCCGGGGCGCAGGAAACGGTCCTGATCGGGAGTGCGGTTGTTGGCATCGCGCAGAGCCTTGACAGAAACGTTGTGCTTGCGGGCGATGCGTCCCAGAGTGTCGCCGGGTTTCACGATGTAAACGGAACCGGCAGCGGCGCGGGGGGAGGGTTTATCCGCTCTGGCGCGGCGGGCTCCGCGGCGGCGGGGAGCGGGATCATCAATGCCCTCGCCGGAGTAGCTTCCCTCCATGGGACGGAAATTTCTGGGGGCGTTGCCTTCATTTTCCACGGGGCGTCCGGGTGCGGGAGCCGGTGCGACAGTGCTTTCGCCCTCCATGGGCCGGGGGGCCTGAGTGCCCTGGCGCATTTCAGGATCATTCTGCGGAGGTTCGCCCGGATAATGGCGATCACGCATCACTTCGGTTTTGCAACCGGCCAGGAACACCAGTCCGGCCGCCATCAGCATTGTCGTCGTTGTTTTGTTCATCTTTTCTCCCATTTGTAAGTATGTGCCGCAGCCGCAGCTCCGGCGGTTTATGTTTCTTGCATAATATATTTGCTCTGCCTGTGAAAATCAAAGTGATTTTCCGCTTTTTTTGGACTTTTTTTCGGCTTTTTTCTCAGCCCTTTGGGACTCCTTTTTCTTTTCAGCAGGATAGAGCATTACGATTTCCCCTTTTTTGACAAGACGGTACTTTGTCCGGGCGATTTTTTCAATTTCCTCCGGGGAGCTTTCCAGGCGTTTTTTGTACTCCAGCTGCTGCTGGCGTTCAAACTTGGCGGCGTCAAGAAGTGCCCGCTGCCGGTCCTCTTCGGCGCGGACATTTCTGTAATTCCGCCATGCGGGCAGGATCAGCACCGCTGTGGTGATGATCCACAGGACGAGGCAGACGCCCAGAATGATATTGAGTATTCTGCCTTTGCGTTCCGGATTGCTGCTCATCAATATGTATCCCTCAATGTGTAAAGAAATTCAACATTGGTCTTGACTTTTTTCAGCCGGTTGAGAAGCATTTCCATGGCTTCAGCCGGCATCACATCGTTGAAAAATTTCCGCAGGAGCCACACTTTCTGAAGCTCTTCGGGGTGGAGCAGCAGCTCTTCTTTACGGGTGCCGGAGGCCTGAACGTTGATGGCAGGATAGATCCGGCGGTCGGAGACGCTGCGGTCAAGATGGAGCTCCATGTTGCCGGTGCCTTTGAACTCTTCAAAGATCACGTCATCCATACGGCTGCCGGTGTCGATGAGGGCGGTGGCGATGATGGTCAGACTGCCGTGGCCCTGAATGTTTCTGGCGGCGCCGAAAAAGTGTTTGGGCTTGTGGAGCGCGGCGGCGTCTACACCGCCGGTGAGGATCTTTCCGCTGTGGGGCTGGAGCGTGTTGTAGGCCCGCGCCAAACGGGTGATGCTGTCAAGCAATATCACCACATCTTTGCCGTATTCCACCTGGCGTTTTGCCTTTTCAATGACCATTTCAGCCACCTGGGCGTGACGTTCCGGGGGTTCGTCAAAGGTGGAGCTGACCACTTCGCAGTCGATGACCCGCTTCATATCGGTCACCTCTTCGGGGCGTTCATCAATAAGCAGGATTATCAGCTGCACCTCAGGATTGTTTTTCCGGATGCTCTGCGCCACTTTCTGAAGCAGCACTGTCTTACCGGTGCGGGGAGGCGCCACAATAAGTCCGCGTTGTCCCTTGCCGATGGGGGTGACAAGATCCACCACCCGGGTGGAGTATTCGGCAGGACCGTTTTCAAGAACGAGCCGCTCCGTGGGGAAATAGGGTTCAAGACTGGTGAAGGGGATGATGTTTTTCTTGCGTTCAGGGACATCGTGGTTGATGGACTCCACCTTGAGCATGGCGAAAAAGCGCTCTTTTTCTCTGGGGGTGCGGATCTGCCCTGCCACAAAGTCGCCGGTTTTGAGAGAGAAGCGTTTCACCTGAGAGGTGCTGACGTAGATATCTTCAGAACTGGGCATGTAGCTGTATTCAGGGGAGCGGAGGAATCCGAAACCTTCGGGCAGCACTTCCAGATAGCCGCTGCCGTAGAGCAGACCGTTCTTTTCGGCGTTGGCGCGGAGTATTTCAAAGATCAGCGCAGACTTTTCAAGGGCGCCGATACCTTCGATGCCCAGTTCCGTACCCATGGCGGTGAGTTCGTCCATGGACTTGCCCTGAAGTTCAGCGATATTCAAGCTGGGAGCTGTGGGGTCGCGGATAATGGCTTCAGGGGGGATCTCCTTGTATTCCCGGTAGTCGCCCTTTTCCTGAGGACGCTCCTGACGGTTGTAATCCCGTTCCCGGTATTCGTTCTGTTCCCGGTACTCCTGTTCCCGGTACTCCCGCTCCCGGTAATCCCGGTAATCCTGACGGTCATAGCGGTCATTGCGGTCATTGTTCCGGTCGTTGCGGTTATTTCTGTTGTTCCGGTCATTGTTCCGGTCATTGTTCCGGTCCCGCATTTTTTTGCGGTCATTGTTTCTGTCGTTCCGGTCATTGTTCCGGTCCCGCATTTTTTTGCGGTCCCGGTTGTCGTCCCGGCGGTTGTCAAAGCGTTTGTCTTTTTCTTCGCCGTCGCCGGAACCGTTGGAACCAGATGAATATTCCCCCTGCAAAGGCAGATTTTCAGGCGGAGGAGGCATGGGGGGGAGTTCTGCCGCAGAAGGCGCAGGAGCAGGAAGTGCACTCCCTGCCGTTTCTTTTTCAGCGGGACGAGGGGTTTCTGCCGCCGCGGGAGCAGAGTCCTGAAGCGGAGTTGGGTTTTTTGCAGGAGCTTTTTCTTCTGCGGGGAGTTGCTCTTTTACAGGTGCTTTTTCTTCAGCGGCAGCTGCGGGGGCAGGTGCCGGGGCGGGGGTGCTTTCAGGCAGGGGATTTTTCCGGGGGCGTCCCCGTTTTCTGGGGGCGGGGGCGGCGGCGGGGGTATCGCCTGCCGGGGTTTCCGCTGCGGGGATGACGGCGGGATTTTCGCTGTTTTCGTTGCTCATATATGAAACTCCTTGATAAAATCGTCTATCTGGCGGTAAAGAAACTCTGCGCCGCCGTTATTGATGAAAGCGACATCTGCCGCTTCAAGTTTTTTTTCTGCTGACCACTGCCGCGCCTCTCTTCCGGCGATCTCTTCAGGGGTGAAGTTCCTGAAGCGGCACAATCTTTCATGCCTCAGCTCCCGGGAGCACCAGACCACGGCTGTTTTGTCAAAGTATTTTTCTGTGCCGCACTCAAAAAGGAGGGGAACTTCACAGAGCAGATGGGCATGATCCTGCCTTGCTTGTGCGATCTCCTCTTCCATCTTGCCGAAGAGCGCCGGATAAAGCATGGCCGTCAGCTTTGCCATCTCCTCTTTTGAGGCGAAAAGCTGCTGTGCAAGGGCTTTGCGGTCAACGCTCCCGTCAGGGGAAAAGCATCCGTCGCCCCACTCTTTTCTGATTTCCCGGCACAAGGGGGAAGCGGGATCGGCATAAAGATCGTGACAGCTTTTGTCGGCATCAAAGAGGCGCCATTTTTTTTTGACAAAATAGGCGCAGGCTGTACTTTTTCCGCAGCCGATGGCTCCGGTCAGACCCAGAATCATAAAACACTCCGGTAAAAAAAATGAAAAATCTCCGCAAAAGGAAATTTTTCTGAGAGAACAGAGTATGGATGTTCCCTTAACTCCCTTTACGGCATGGAATTATTTAGAAATAACAGATCCGGTGAAAAGAATTTTGAGACGCAACGGTGCCATGAGTCCATAAAAATTGTGGAAAGAGAAGACACCGCGACATGTGTATTGGAATCTTTTTTGCGGTCTTTTATATAAAATAACTTGACTTTTTGATTTTTCAAGTGCATTTTATATCTTTGTAATAAAAAATAATCCGGAAAGGTGAATATTATGGCAGCTGTAATTGATAAAGTCAACCATGTGGCAGGCGGAAAATTTCTCCAAATGGAGTTGATCGAGTTCACAGATGCACGGGGCATCAAAAGAACGTGGGAATGCGTCAGCCGTACCAACTCCCGGGGCGCCGCCCTCATCATCCCCCGGATCGTTCCTGATGATGCCTTTATTCTTGTCCGTCAGTTCCGTCCTCCGGCGGGGAAAACAGTCCTTGAATTTCCCGCAGGACTCATTGATGACGGCGAGGATGCGGCAACAGCTGCGCTCCGGGAACTGAGCGAGGAAACAGGGTATGACGGACGGGTCGTCAAAGTTCTTCCTCCCGGCAACAGTTCTCCCGGCATGTCCGGGGAAACGGTGACACTTGTTGCCATGGAAATCGACGGGAACTATTACAAAGATCATGCCCCCGCCGCCCATCCGGAAGAGAATGAGTCAATAGAAGTTTTTACCGTTCCCCGCAAAGAGCTGCACAGTTTTATTGAAGAGCAGCGCCGTCAGGGGGTCGGGATCGATGCAAAGCTCCAGACCTTTGTGCTGGCATTGGAATATTAAGACAAATTTTTAAGGAAAGGATGAAAGAGAATGTACGTTCAGACACTCCCCTGGGTCGCCAATTACGATGAAAACGAAGTCCCTCCTTTCGTACTGCCGGATGTTTTGAAAAGCGTTGACGGCACCCCCATCAAAGACACCGCTGCGTGGGAAGCCAACCGCCCCGCACTTCTGGAACAGTTCCGCAAAGTGATGTACGGCGCCAGACTCCCCCTTGCGGACAAGACAGAGTACACTCTGTTGCACGAAAAGAAAGAGGCTCTTGACGGCGCCGCAGTCATGCGCCAGATCGAACTCAAATTTTCCATGAACAACGGACGCTCCCATAAAGCGGTGATGCTCCTTTTCATCCCCGCCGGAGCCACGGCGGAAAAGCCTGCGGCTGTTTTTACCGGATTGACCTTCAATGGCAACCATGTGGTCAATGATGATCCCGATATCATCGTCACCGGAACGGCGGGTGAGGAGTTCCGGAGCTTTGACCGGACCCCCGGCGCCCAGACCCGCAGATTCCCCCTGAAAGAGATGATGGCGCGGAACTATGCTCTGGCGATCTGCTCCTACCATGACTTCTTCCCCGATGCGGCGGCAGGCTGGAAAAAGAGCATTCTGCCCCTTTTCATCTCTGATGAGGAGTTTGAGCCCCGGCCCCGGAACATCTCCGCCATCAGCGTCTGGGCGTGGGGACTTTCACGGATGCTGGACTGTCTGGAAACCATCCCTGAAATCGACAGCACCAAAGCCGCTGTTATCGGACACTCCCGTCTGGGCAAGACCGCCTTGTGGGCAGGGGCTGAGGATACCCGTTTCAAGCTGGTGTGTGTCAACGACTCCGGCTGCGGCGGCGCCGCTCCCAACCGCAGACTTTACGGTGAAACGCTTTTCTGCATGTGCCGTCAGGCCTGTGACGGTTTCGGTCACTACTGGTTCACCGATACCATGTTCAAGGATTGTGAACACCCGGAAGATCTTCCCATTGACCAGCATCAGCTCATTGCTCTGATCGCTCCCCGGGCGGTGGCGGTCCACAGCGCCACTGAGGATCAGTGGGCGGATCCCAGAGGGGAATATATGTCTCTTCAGAACGCCTCGCCTGTTTACGCTCTTTACGGCAAAGAGATCCTGACGGCAACGGAGCCGCCCGCTCCCGATACCCCTGTGGGGACCGATATGAGCTATTTCCTCAGAGAAGGCAAACACGATCTGCTCCCTTCAGACTGGGAGTGCTATATGAACGCCTTTGACCACGCACTCAAAGGATAAGCAGACTCTTGAAAAAATCAGGGTTGCCGCAGCGCTGAATTGAGGCTTTGCGGCAACCCTTTTTTTGCGGCGAAAGTTGAGTTTACTCTTCCCACGCCTTGTTGCCCAGAAGTCCTTCGGCGAAGAAGACAGGGGCATATCCCATTTCGGT
>JAGBWB010000296.1 GCA_017629975.1 Lentisphaeria bacterium | reverse complement strand
ATGAAGTCTCTCTCGGCGAACCCGATGTCAAACGGACCGGTGCCGACCTCACCATCGTTTCCATCGGTGCCACCCTCTATCCTGCCATGGATGCTGCCAAGCAGCTCTCTGAGAAATACGGCATTGAGTGCGAAGTCATCGACGCCCGTACTCTCGTGCCCTTCAACTACGAAGTGGTGGTTGAGTCCGTCAAGAAGACCGGCAAAGTGCTGCTGATCTCCGACGCCTGCGAGCGTACCAGCTTCCTGAGCGATCTTTCTGCCAACATCACCCGTCTGGCATTTGATTATCTGGATGCTCCTCCGGTGGTGGTGGGTGCTCCCAACAGCATCTCTCCCTGCCCCGAACTGGAACAGTTCTACTATCCCCAGGCCTCCTGGGTGCTTGACGCTGTTCACCAGGCGATCCAGCCCCTCCCGGGCTACACCCCCGCCATGAACTTCACCAAGATGGAAAAGATCCGTCTTGCCAAGCAGGGTATCTGATCTGTGACACCAACTTACAGATGAGAAAAAGCCGGAAAGGGCCTCAAAGCCCCTTTCCGGTTTTTGTGCGTTAATCTAAACAACTGCAAATTCAGGAATTTATCATTATGAAAACCACTGCTGTCCGTCTTTACGGAAAAGAAGATCTGCGTCTTGAGACCTTTGAACTTCCCGCCATCAAGGAAGATGAAATCCTCGCCCGGATCGTTTCTGACAGTATCTGCATGTCCAGCTTCAAGGCCGCCGAACAGGGCGCCGCTCACAAGCGCGTTCCCGACAATGTGGCTGAAAACCCCATCATCATCGGTCACGAATTCTGCGGCGAACTCGTTGAAGTGGGCGCCAAATGGCAGGATCAGTTCAAAGTGGGTGACAAATTTGCCATCCAGCCCGCCATCAACTACAAAGGCTCCCTCGCCGCTCCCGGATACTCCTATTGCCACATCGGCGGCGACGCCACCTATGTGATCATCCCCCAGGAGGTCATGGCCACCGGAAACCTTCTCCCCTACGCCGGTGACGCTTTCTTCTACGGCTCCGTTGCCGAACCCATGTCCTGTATCGTGGGTGCATTCCACGCCAACTACCACACCACCAACGGCAGCTATCAGCACCGCATGGGCATTGTGGAAGGCGGTAAAATGGCGATCCTCGCCGGTGTCGGTCCCATGGGACTGGGCGCCATTGACTACGCCATCCACGGCCCCCGCCGCCCCGGACTGCTGGTGGTCACTGATATTGACGACGCCCGTCTGGCACGCGCTCAGAAGCTCTACACTGTGGAAGATGCCGCCGCTCACGGCGTGAAACTGGTCTTCCTCAACACCGGTTCCGGTGATGCTGTTGAAAACCTGCGCGCCCTCACCGACGGCACCGGTTACGATGATGTCTTCTGCATGGCTCCTGTGAAACCTGTGGTGGAACAGGGCGACCAGATCCTGGGCCGCGACGGATGTCTCAACTTCTTTGCCGGTCCCATTGATCCCAAATTCAGCGCCATGTTCAACTTCTACAACGTTCACTACGGCTCCACCCACATTGTGGGAACCTCCGGCGGCAACACCGACGACATGAAGGAATCCCTCAAGCTCATGGAACAGGGCAAGATCAACCCCGCCGCCATGATCACCCATGTGGGCGGTATCGACGCTGTGATCCCCACCACCTTGAACCTGCCCAAGATCCCCGGCGGCAAGAAGCTCATCTACACCGGAATCAACATGGAACTCACCGCTATCGCTGATTTCCGCGCCAAGGCTGCTGACTCCGAACTCTTTGCCAAGCTGGCTGACATCACCGAGGCCCACAACGGTCTCTGGTGCGCTGAAGCCGAAAAGGCTCTTCTTGCCCACTTCGGTCAGAACTGAAAATACAGGTAACACATCATGGATCTGAACATCATCACCGAACTGTCACACCTTTACGGTGGTGAGGAATATGTTCTTCCGGGAGGTGGAAACACCTCCTTCAAGGATGAAAATTTCCTCTACATCAAACCCAGCGGCATCTCCCTTGCCGACATGAAGCCGGAGCTCTTTGTCAAGCTGGACCGCACCATCGTGCGCCAGAGTTTCGGTCTGGCTTCCATCGCTGATACCGACACAAGAGAACAGCGCTTCGCCGCTCTTCTGACCTATTCTGCCCTTGAGCCTGCGGGGGCGCGCCCCTCTGTGGAGTCCCTTTTCCACGAGCTGCTCCCCTATAAGTTTGTGGTTCACACCCATCCCACGCTGGTCAACGCCATGACTTGCGCCAAAGAGGGCAGCGCCGCCTGCGCCAAACTCTTCCCGGATGCCGTCTGGCTGGACTATTACAGCGCCGGATTCTCACTGGCTCTTGAATTCAAGAAAGCTGTTGAAACTTGCGGCAAAGCTCCTCATGTCGCCTTTCTGGGCAACCACGGCGTCTTTGTGGCCGCCGATACCGCCGAAGAGATCAAGGCGCTCTACGAAGACATCATGTCCAAACTCTCAGGCTATATCGCCGCCAGAGGAATTGCTCTTGAACAGGAGATCCCCCCCTGCGACATGGACACCGTCTTTGAATATGCCCCCACTCTGCGCGGACTGCTGGGCAATGTTGCCACTGTCACTGCCGGCGGCGCTTTCAAAGTCCCCGAAGGCGGTCTGACGCCCCACCATGTGCTCTTTTCCGGCACCTACGCCATGGTTTCCGATGCTCCCGATGCCGCCGCTGTTGAAGCCTACAAGGCCGCCAACGGCGGTCTGCTGCCTCAGGTGGTGGAGATCCCCGGAAAGGCGGTTTTCGGCGTCGGTATCGACAAGAAAACTGCTGACCGTGCCCTCAAATTTGCGGTCAATGGTTTTGAGATCGTCCGCCTTTCTGCCGCTTTCGGCGGTCCCCGTTTCTTCAACGATGAAGAGCGCATCTATCTGGAAAAGATGTGTCCCATCCCCGCCGGTCCCGGTAAAGCCCTCAGGGGCAAAGTCGCCGTCGTCACCGGCGGCGCTCAGGGCTTCGGACTGGGTATCGCCCAGTACCTCGCCGCTCAGGGCGCCGATGTGGTCATCGCGGATATGAATGTGGAAGGTGCCAAAGCTGCCGCTGCAACTCTGGGACCCACCTGTTCCGGTATGGCAGTCAACGTTTCTGATGAAGAGTCCGTTGCCGCTCTCACCCGGGAAATCGTCAAAGTGTACGGCGGTGCCGATATCCTCGTCGCCAACGCAGGCGTCGTCAGAGCCGGTTCCGTCAAGAGCTTTGAGATGAAAGATTGGAAATTTGTCACCGATGTGAACTATATCGGCTATTTCCTCTGCTGCAAGCACTTTGCCGCCCTCATGGCACGGCAGAATGCCGTTTCCGGCATGTGGACCGATATCGTGCAGGTCAACTCCAAGAGCGGACTTGTGGGCTCCAAAAACAACGGCGCCTACGCCGGAAGCAAATTCGGCTCCATCGGTCTCACCCAGAGCTTTGCCCTGGAACTGGTCGCCGATAAGGTCAAAGTCAACTCCATCTGCCCCGGAAACTTCTTTGACGGCCCCCTGTGGAGCGATCCCGTCAAAGGTCTTTTCGTCCAGTACCTCAACTCCGGAAAAGTCCCCGGAGCCAAGTCCACCGCAGATGTGAAGAAACATTACGAAAGTTTGATCCCCATGCACCGGGGATGTACCCCCGAAGATGTGGCTAAAGCCATCTGCTACGTCGTCGCACAACAGTACGAAACCGGTCAGGCCGTCCCCGTCACCGGCGGACAGGTCATGCTTTCATAAAAAAAAGGGGGGTTGGGGAGCCGGGGAGAGGCCGAAACGTCGGCTTCGGAATAACTCGCAGCTGTAACTAGCTGCGAGAATCGAAAACTGACCTCCCCTTT
>JAGBWB010000295.1 GCA_017629975.1 Lentisphaeria bacterium | reverse complement strand
CCTCTTTACGTCGGTCTTTTCGGAACGGTTTCGGCCTTTCTTGTGATGACCTTTTCTCCCCAGAGCAGCCGTTTGATCGCTTATTCTTCAACCCTTATCGGTATCGTCTTCAGTTTGCTGCTGAAACTGACTATGGAGTACCCTTTCCGTCAAAAGCTGCTCCGCCTTACCGATGAAAGCAAGACAGGAGACGGCAAGTGAATCGCGCCATTCTTATCGTCATCTGCGACTTTCTGGTCTCTGCGATGCTCTCAATGATGACCGGCATGGTCCCCGCTCATACAGGGGGTACCGGTGTCGGTCTGGATGAACGCACCACCAGACTGCTCCTGGGAGAACTGGAACTGCGTCAGCAGGAACTGGAAAATCTCCGCCGTCAACTCAGAGAAGCAGCAGCAAAAAGCGGCCGTTCTCCTGAAGAAAATCATGCTGTCAAAAAGATCACTCAAGAGTTGATCGACAACATGCGCCGGATTGAACAAGTCAAGCGCGCACAACGTGCCACGGCTGCAAACACAGGCAAACTTTCTGCCGCAGATCTTCAGAAAAAACTGGAGGATGAAGCAAGAAAACGTCTTGAACTTGAGATCAAGCTCAGAGATCAGATGTTGGATTCGCGTTCCGCTTCAGAAAGGCTTGCCATGACAAGATCCATGCTTGAAAAAGAAAGAGCAAGGCTGACCGCAACCGAGAAACAGCTTGCCGAAACAACACGCGCCGAGAGAAGTGCCAATACAGAACTGCGTAAGCTGGCGGCAGATTACAGAAACGTTCAGAAACAACTTGGCGAAACCGAAGCGGGGAAACGCCTGACTGAGCGCGAACTGACCGCCGCCCGGAACGCCATCGCCGCTAAAGACGCCGATCTTGCCGGAGTGAAAAATGCACTCCGTGAAATGAATACCCGTATCGGCAAGGTCTCTCTTGAACGCCAGGAGCTTCAGCGCAGCCTCGCATTTACTACCGGAAAACTCAGCACCGCCGAAAGAGACAACGCCGACTACAAAGGACGTCTGCGCCATTTGGAACGGACTGCCGCCCAGCAGAAAATTGAACTTGCCGCTGCCCGTCAGGAAAAAGAAGAGATGGCAACACTGGTAAAACGTTCTCTCAAAGATCTTTCTGAAGCGCAGAAAGCAGCTGAAAGCAGCAAACTTACGGCAAAGGAATTTGAAGGGAAACTTGCTGCAACTCAAAAGATCCTTACGGACCTGAAAAGAAGTTCTGCAACCGATGCTTTCAAACGCTACTCTGAAGCTGCTGTCAAACTCAATTATGAGATCACTGAAGACGCAATTCTTTTCAAGCGCAGCGTCAAAGAGGAATTTGTGCCTGTTCTGGTCAAATTCGGCAGCCGGACTCTGGCTGTCGCACCTTTTGAACAGCTGATCGGAGCAACCGGAAAAAATCTGCTCTACCGGGAAATAGAACGCCTTTCCTACACAGTGACTTCTCCTGACGGGAAGCAGAAAAAAACAATTACCGCTCCTCTTCTTGCAGTAAGAAGTCCCTTCGGCGAGTATCTGGGAGCTCTTGAAGTCTCTTTGCCGGGAAGAATCCCTCTGAGAGCGCTCACAAGAGATGAACTCAAAAGCAAAGGTATTGCAGACCTTTACCTTTTCAGCTGCCGCAAATTCGGTTCCCGGAGCGCCGCTCTGGGTGAACGCTGTTCACTTGTCCAGGAGGATAATGCGCCTTACCTGCTGATCCGCAACAACAAATCCCGCCATTCAACCCAGCTCAACGCCCAGATCGGTGATATCGTCATCACCAGAGACGGCGGTTTCGCGGGTGTCGTCAACGGAGTCGATCCCCGGACCAATGAAGCCAAAGTTCTGCTTTGCACAGATACAGACCTCTGGTCAAAGGCTCTCAAGATCCCCGTCGTCAAAAAGAATGGTGAAAAGTTTGCCGATGGATTCGGTGACGCAGTACGCCGGATCAGATTTCCCCGGCGCTGAAGCGACCTCCCGTTTCCCGGAATGAGTTTTCAAGATGAGCGTTCTTTCTTCCGCTGACAAGCTGCACCAGAGAGATGTTTCAACGGAGCATCTGACCAACCTTCTGAACTCTTCAAAGAGTGATGATGAAGTGATGAATGTTGAAGAGATCCGGCAGCTGCTGCAATTGCCGGAAAACAACTCTCTGAGTGCATACAAAGATATTCATACCATCGGCGTCGGCGGATTCGGTACTGTTTACGCAGCCAATGAACCGGGACTGAAACGGAAACTTGCCTTGAAGCTCCTGCGCCCCCGTTACCGTCTGCGCCGGGACCGGGTCAGTGCCTTTATCCGCGAAGCGCGTATCACCGCCCATATCGCCCATCCCAATATCGTTCCTGTGCACAGGATCGGTGTCTTTGATGATGCCGGTGTCTATTTTTCCATGAAACGTGTTGCCGGAGAAACTCTGCGTGCCATCTTGAAAAAACTCAGAGAAAACCGTCCCGGATACCGGACAAAGTTTCCCCTGCCCCGGCTTCTGGATATCTTCATCGGCGCCTGTCAGGGGGTCTGTTATGCTCACCAGAACGGCATTCTCCATTGCGATCTGAAACCGGAAAATCTGATGGTCGGAAACTTCGGCGAAGTTCTGGTCATGGATTGGGGCATGGCACGCTGTCTGCCCGGAGTTGATAAAGAGCACACTCTGGATCTCCCGGATAATGAACCGCCGAAAGAGATAGGCGGCACACCGGTTTTCATGGCGCCTGAACATTTGAGCTTGAGCTCAAATGAACCAACTGTCCGTTCAGATATCTATGCCCTGGGGTGCGTTCTTTATTCAATTCTCACTTGCAAAACCTCTCCCTTTGAGGGAGCGGAAACTCTTGAAGAAATACAGAAAAAAGTCGTTCAGGAAAAACTCCTTCCTCCCCGGCGCTGCGCCCCTGAATTTCAGACAGTGCCCCGGGAACTTGAGTCCATCTGCCTGAAAGCCATGGCGCGGAATCCGGAAAAACGTTACGGATCCGTGGAGTCTCTCATTGATGATCTGCGCCATTACCGCGACGGCCTGCCTGTGGATGCTTATGCCTCATCCCCTGTTTATAAGTTCAGCAAATTCATCTTCAGGCGTCCTTTGATCCCGTCAACACTCTTTCTTTCCCTGCTGATCTGGTGCGGATTTTCTTTCTACACACTCTTCAATGACTATATTTATGCAAACTCTCTGAAAATAAATGCAGCCAACACACTGCGTCAGGGAACCCAAAAGATCCTTCAGGTCAAAAAAAGCATCAATCAGCTGAATCATGGAACAGTCAATCTGGCTCAGATGCAGAGCCTTGAAAATGCGATTGCTTCAGATTCAATGGATGCCGAAACCAATTTCAAGACAACTCTTGACATATTGAGCCGGATCCCCCAGGAATACCGCATTCCCCGCAACATTGATCTGATCGCCGCCCGCATCTTCCGCTCCCTTGCCGAATTGCATACCCAGACCGGCAACGATCAAAAACTTCACGATTCAGCCAAACTTCTTATGGCACGGTGGAAAGATATTTTTGTTCACGCAAGAAGAAATGATCCCAAACTCAACATGGCTTTTTTTCATGCCCTTTCCGGCATGGGAACTCTTCAGCTTTACTGTAACACGCCCCATCTGCCCCGGTGGCACATTGAAGACAGGAACGGCAAACCCGTAAAAGATTTTGAACCGATCACATCTTCTTATGAAGAAAATACTTACGCCGTCAAACTCCAGCTCCCTCTGGGGATCTACTTTGCGGTGCTCAAGACTCCCGGCGGCAAAGAATACAAGATTCCTTTGCGCTCATCTCTGACGGTAGTCAACCGTGTTGACCTTACTTCCCCGGGTGACATCCCCGAAAACATGGTCTTCATTCCCGGCGGCGAATTTTTTCATACGCCTGAGATCAGCAATAATTTCCGACGCCGTTCTTACGAAGGAGCTTTTCTTATAAAACAGACTGAAGTCACCATAGGAGAATATCTGGAGTTCTGGAAAACTTTGAAAGATCCCCGGTTAAAACAACTTTACGCCTCCTACTGTTTCCCCTCACAGGAGTCCATGAAAGCTGAACCTGTCTGGGATGAAAAGGGCAAACTGCTCCGCCCCGGAGTTTCGCTCAAACACCCGGTCACAGGTATCTCTGGATACGCAGCCGAGGCCTATTGCCGCTATCTGAGCACCAAACTGAAGCGGCGCGTCACACTCCCGACCCGTTCCCAGTGGAGCAAGGCTTCAGGCGGCATAGAGGGTTGGGATTATCCCTGGGGGAATACATACCATGGCGGGAAAGCCGTCATAAATGCTTCCCATGCAGAAATTCCGGGGAGTTACTCCGGTGACCGCTCTGTTTATGGAGTGCAGGATCTTGCGGGCAATGTCCGCGAGTTTGTCACAGTTGCGGTGAAAGCCCCCTCTTTCAAAGGGAAATATGCCATCTCAGGAGGTTCATTTGCAACTTACCCTGAAAATTCTAAAAACTCCGACATTATTTTTTCATCCCGCGGAGGGAATGATATAGGGTTCCGGTATGTTATGCCGGTTGAAAAAGAAAAAAATACAGCAGCAGTAAAAAATGATTGATTTCCGTAACATTTGCAAAAGTTTTTCGGGGAAAGATATTCTCCGTGATGTGACGCTCCGGATCAATCCGGGGGAACGGGTCGGTGTCGTCGGTCCCAACGGAGCCGGAAAAAGTACGCTTTTTTCCATTCTCATCGGGGAACTTTCCCCCGACTCCGGTTCTATCGCGATCCCCAAAAATCACCGCATCGGTCTGATGCGCCAGCACATAGATCACAGGGAACTGAGCCGCCCCCTGCTGGACTTTACAGCAGATGCCATCCCTGAATTGAAGACCGCTGCCGAAGAACTTAAAAAAATTGAAAGCGACATGGCGGCAGACCTGATCCCCGATACAGATCTTGACCGGGTACTCCGCAGACACGGTGAGTTACAGACAATGATCGAACATCTGGGCGCATACCGGCTTGATGTTGAAGCCGCTCAAGCCCTCAGCAGTCTCGGCTTTGCCGAAAAGGATTTCAAGCGTCCTCTTTCAAGTTTTTCAGGGGGATGGCAGATGCGTGCGGCACTGGCAAGAGTTCTGATCTCCCGTCCTGACACTCTGCTTCTGGATGAACCTTCCAACTATCTGGATATTCCGGCAGTGGAGTGGCTCTGCCGTTTTCTGAGTACCTTTCAGGGAACTTTGATCCTGATTTCTCATGACCGTTTTCTGCTGCGGAAATTGACAGGCATCATTGTTGAGATCAATCAGGGAACTGCCACAAGATATCCGGGAAGTTATGACTTCTACTGCCGCGAAAGAGAGCAGCGCAGTTACGCCCTTGAAGCGGCAAAACGCAATTCAGACAGAGAAAAAGAGCGTCTGGAACGCCTTATTGACCGGTTCCGCAGCAAAAGCACCAAGGCAGCAGCGGCGAAAAGCTGGCAGAAAAAACTGGACGCCATGGAAGATATCGTGCTGCCCGATGAACTGAATTACAAAGGCGTCATCCGGTTCCCTGCACCTCCTGATGCCGGAGTGGAAGCGGTCCGCCTTGAACATGTGGACTTCGGATACAATAACAGTGATCTTCTCTTCAAAGATCTTGAACTGACCGTCAACTCCGGCGACAAACTCGGTATCATCGGTTACAACGGCAGGGGCAAAACAACACTTATGAAACTCATGGCGGGCAAACTTCAGCCGCTTTCCGGCAGAGTCACCCCGGGACACCATGCCGTTATCGGCTATCAGGCACAGGAGTTTTCTGAATTGCTTCCTGATGAGATGTCGGTTTATGATGCAGTCCGGGAAGCACTGCCCGCCGGAGCATCAACAGCCAATCTGATGAATATTCTCGGCTCCTTCGGTTTTTCCGGGGATGATGTGGAAAAAAGATGCGGGGTCCTTTCCGGCGGAGAACGGATCCGGGTTCAGTTTGCCCGGATCTTTGTCAATCCCCCCAACTTTCTGCTTCTTGACGAACCGACAACTCACCTTGACCTGAGCGCAAGAGAACTGCTCCA
Organism: Lentisphaeria bacterium; assembly: GCA_017629975.1. GTDB lineage: Bacteria > Verrucomicrobiota > Lentisphaeria > Victivallales > Victivallaceae > UBA1784. The sequence continues at coordinate 244 of JAGBWB010000295.1, read as the reverse complement.
GCAGGCTCTGTGCGACTTTAAGGGAACAGTGTGCATCGTCAGCCACGATATTGAATTTATCCGCAACGTTGCCGCCACCATTCTTGCGCTTGAGCCTGACGGCGTCAAAAAATACTGCGGAAACTACGACTATTATCTGGAAAAATCTTCCTCTCTGATCCCGGCGGCGACACCGGTCCGCCCGGATGGAGCCCCGGTTCAGGACAGTGCAAAACTCCGCCGTCAGGAGCGGACAAGGGCACGG